>CALRPK020000021.1:0-10401 GCA_943370015.1 Paracoccus haematequi | reverse complement strand
AAGGATATCACCCCGGCTGACGGCCGTGACAGATAGGAAGACGCCGCTCATGGTGGCCGCCCCTGCGACCATGAAGAAGGCCGCCCAAAGCGTCGCACGGTCGGGCATCTCGCGCAGCAGGACAAAGGCCAAGAGGGGCGTCATGACGCAGCCGAGGTTGATGAGGAAGCTACCCGTCGTCACCGAGGCGGTCTCGAAGCCCTTTTGCTGCAAGACCATGGTGAGGGCGAAAAGGGCCGAGGGCAGCAGGCTGCCCAGAACCCAGGCTTTGCCCACCCTGCCGCGCTGCTCGCGCCAGGCCAAAGGCAAAAGAAGGAGGCAGGCCACAAGACAGCGCAGCAAGAGGGCCGTCCAAGGATCAAGGGTCTCGAGGATCGTCTTGTTGGCGACGTTGCCGCTGCCCCAGAAGAAGGCAGCGAGAAGCAGCATCAGAAAGGCCCCGCGCACCGTGGGGACGGGGGAGGGCGCGCGGTCAAGGTCCGTCACCCTGCGCAATGTTCTCCTGCCGCTGAGCTTTCCTGTCGGACTTGGGCCAGGTCGATGCCTGCGGCCGACAATCCAAGTCCTCAACCCGGCAAGGGCCTGCATGGCAAGGCCAGCCAACACTTCAGCCCTCGTGACCTGCGGCGCCCAATCCGTCTTGCGGACGGCCACGGCCGGAACGGAGATCTCGCGGACCAGTTTTTCGATCAAGGCGTCGCCGAAGGCTTCGAACCGGTCAACCTTCATCACGAAGGCGCCGTCACCGGTGATCAGCCGCTCCCGGAACCAGCCGGCAAGCTCCGGCTCGTCGGTCTCGATGGCCAGGGCATTGATGACGATCCTCTCGGCCTCTGCCCGCTCTCGGGCCAGGGCAAGCGGGACGAGGTTGCGCGGTCGGGGCGCCAAGGTTTCACGCCCATCGCCCGAGACATTGATGATGCGCCGCTCCGCGCAGCCCGCCTGCGCCTGCAGCATGTCGATGGCGGCCATCACGCCGCCGCCGATGCCGGTGTCTCCCGAGACGAGACGCCTTACTTCGGTGATGCGCTGGCCAAGTGCCCGGGCTTCCGCGGCCGAGCCGATGCGCTGCAGGGGCAGGATTTGCGGGGTCGTGGCGGGATCGCCCCAATAAACCACCCCGACATCGACCACGCCCGCCTGAGCCAACGCCGCCTGCACGCGCGGCGAGGCGAAAGCCGCACCATAGCCCAGTTGCTGCAAGTGGAACTCTCCTTCATCGATTCTGCCCGAAGCATCAATGGCAAGGATCAAGGCGAGGTCGGCACATTTGCCCTGCGCAGCGCCAGCATCTGCCCCGATGACCCAGAAGCTCGCGACGGCCAAAGCCCTGACGGCCTGGGTGTTGAAAAGGCGATACAAGAATGACCGCCGGTGCGAAATCGGCATTTCTGAACCTCAAAATGAGTTTTCAGCCAAGGAAAAAGGCTATTTTAAAAACGTCATTCCAAGCCTAGGCGTCGCGAAAGCACCCGTCCTGATGAAGTTCTGAAGTATTTCTGAAAGCCTTGGCTTTGGGATCAGCGCATGCGCGAGCGGCCATCCCGGATCGCAACCGGAACGGTTTTGCATGTCCAGCACCGACGGTGCCGAAGGTCAGAACTGCAGCCGGGTGCCGTGCCGACGATAGAGGCGGGCCAGGGTCTCGGACATGGCCGAGACCGTCTCTCCGACGCGCGCGACGCCCCGGTCCGGCCCCATCGCGCGCAACCTGGCCGCAAGGTGCTGGGCGCCGTCGATATCCTCGGCCTCGGCCAGGATCAGCGCCGCCGGGGCCAGGATGGTCGCGAAGGTCTGGGGATGTTCCACCGAAAGCTTGGCCCATTCGACCGCCCGTGACATGTGACCAAGGCGCAAGGCGGCATGGGCCCGGGCCGCCTGGACCGAAGGCAGGATCTGGTCGAAGGGGCTGAGATCGATGAACTTCTCAGCATGAGCCAGCGCGCGGGCGGCATCGCCCCGCATCGATTCCTCGGCCGCGATATCATAGTGGGCATAGGAAAAACCGGGACTGATCTCGATCGCCATCTCGGCCCGGCGCAGGGCTTCGGCCATGTCTCCGAAAAGCGATACGGCCCGTCCAAAACACCACTGGGTATAGGGATCGTCGCCATCGGCATCGAGTCCGGCTTTTGCGGTCTCTCGCGCGGCGGTGGCGGTGGCGACCGGGTCGGGCGCCATGCCGGAAAATGCCATGACCCAGTGGCAGACCGATTGGCCCGAATGGGCGCGGGCAAACCGGGGTTCGATATCCGCTGCAGACTGAAAATGCGACAAGGCAGCCCCCAGCCGCGTCGGGTCACTACTGTAGATGTCGCCAAGGCCCGCATGGAAATGTTCCCATGCCGTGAGCCCCTCGCGCGGCAGCGATTGGGCCCGGCGCGCCTCGGACAGGCTGATCTGGCGCTGGATGGTAAAGGCGATGCGGTCCGAAAGGCTGCCGATCAGCTCGGCATAGGCCAGCAGATCCTCGCTGAATTCGCCCGACCACAGGATCCCGGCGCTCTCCGTCTCGACGATCTCGACCTGCAACCGCATCCGCTGATCGCGGAAGATGGCGGATCCCGTCACGACATGCTGGACGCCCAAAGCCCGCCCTGCCGTCGCTGGATCGGATGCGAGGTGGCGCAGGGCGAAGGTGCTGCCCCGGGCGATCACGTGAAAGCCGCGCGCCCGGGCCAAACGGCCGATCACCTCCTGGACCAGCCCATCCAGTATGATGCCGTCCTTGACGGGGCTCGACTCGACGAGGACGAAGGGCAAGACGGCGATCCCGTCCCTGCGCAGCGGTCGCGCGGGCGCATCAGGGAGTGCATCTGGCTGGCGGGTTTCCACGGGGGGCCTGTCGCCTTCGACGAAAAGATAGCCGCGCCTTGCGACGGTGCGCAACAGCGACCCGTTTTCGGGGCCAAGCGCCTGGCGGATTTCGTGGACACAGCGTGTCAAGGAATCCTCGGTGACGATGACTCCGGGCCAGACCGCACCAAGCAGCTCGTCTTTTGGCACGACCCGGCCGGCATTCCGCAGCAAATAGGACAAGAGCGTGAATGCCTTCGGCCGCAAGGCGACCTCGGTCCCGTCCCGGAAAATCCGCCCCAACACCAGATCGATTTCGATCAGACCGAATACGAACTTCATTCCGAAGACCACCCGTCGTTACCACTGACCACGTGGTGAACTTTGACTCTCTCCAAGGACTCTTCAAGTTTGATTGAAGACGTTGGACCGGCGCAGCCTTATGGGCCCTGGCGCGAAGCCCGGCCCTGTCGATCGCGCAGAGGTCAGGCGGCTCCGTCGGCCCGATCACTGTCTCCTCAACTTCGCCTCGGTGCCCGGCCAGTCGCCAAGTCCAGGGCTGACCTGCGGGAGCGCAGCCTGACCGCTGCCTGCGGGGCGGCCTTGACCGCCTCAAAATGACCGAGCGCGATCAAGAAGCGATCCCGGGATCCGTTTCGCCAAAGACGGTTGGAATGGCTGGATGAGCTGCCGTCTCAGGTTCTGCCCATCGCTGCGTGATATCTGAAGTCTTCCTCTCGGCCCTGCAAGGACGGCCCGATCACGGTCGTCCATGGCTACTGCAGCTTAGTGCGCACATTGCACTTCGACGCTGGGTGACGGGATGCACATCGCGCGCAAGTTTCCAACCTGGACCGGTCGGAACGGTCGCGCCGTATGCAACATCCGCCGTGCTCTGGGATGCTGATCAAAAAGTCACGCCAATACTGATTGGCACCCAACCAACTGCCAACAAAAGAAACTCACATACCCGACGACGATCCCTTGCCGAACTGGCTGCAGAACCGCACCTTTTGTCAGATTCAAGATATGATGAATCTGTTCGAGGTGTCCCATGCAACGATTGACCGCTGGAGCCACGACGTTCCCGCCTTTTCGAAGAAGGTCAAGATCATCCAGAACCCGATCATCAACGCAGCGACCCGCTTCATGGTCGAGGACGTCCGCACCTATATGCTGAGCCACATGATCGGCAACGCAAAGGGAAAAGACTGAATCTTCTGAAAGTGCAGGCGTGTGCCACCTAGAAAGTTTGTGCCACAGATGTGCCACGGAAACTGAGCGAGTCGAAAAAGAGAAGCCCAGACCTGCGGCGCGCCTTCTCAACTCGTTGATGTTGCTGAGTTTTAGTGGTGCCCAGAGCCGGAATCGAACCAGCGACACGCGGATTTTTAATCCTTGATTATAATGATTTTCACGGCTGCTGCGCGAGTCATGGTGGATCAGCATAAACTAGTAATTCATATTTTATTTCAATTACTTGACTGCACGCTCGATGTCTGGAATTAGTTGATTGTAGCATCTTAAAACGCACGGTAGCACGCCGTAAATGGAACCCCGAGGGAACCCCGGAAGGTCTCATCACAATGTCCGAAAATGCTATCGTCCTTACGGACAAATTCATTCGATCGGTGAAGATCGACGAGCGGAAAGAGTTTTCAGACAAGACCCAAACGGGTCTTCGTCTTCGCATCGGCGCATCAGGAAAAAAGACCTTCGCCTATCGCGGCAACGACCGCGACCAGCGAAAGACGACGGTGACCATCGGCGAGCATCCAGAAATCTCGCTGAAGCGTGCGCGCGAGGAGGCGGCACGCATCCGCGCCGAACTCAAGGAAGGAAAGAACCCCAATCAAGAAAAACGTCATCGCCGGGCCGCTGCAGTGGTGGCGGAACTGACGCTCGACGATCTCATCAAAGAGTTCGAAGCTAATCCAGGCAAGATGCTGAAGGTCTGGACGCCATCGCCCAAGGGACGCAGCGACGCACGCCGCTGTATTGAGTGCGTTTTCGGCAAACTCCTTAATCGACCCGTGCTCAAGCTGACAAAAGACGATTTTGTCAGCGCCATGAAGGGCTACAAGCCGTTCAGGCCTGACGTGCAAAGCACAGCCAACGGCCAAGTTTCACGGGCACGCGCTTATCTGGGGTCTGTGCTGCATTGGGGGGCAGGAAGAAAAAAGTATCGCAGGGACGGGGCGCACCGGGAAGAAAAGTTGACCCTGCCGGACATGAACGAAACCCAAGATCCGGCGTCCGTCGACCCGACGATCACAGGCAAGCGGGAGGTTGTGCTTGACCAAGACGAACTGCAGCGAGTGCTTCCCCTGCTGAAGTATCCTGCACCTGCAGCTTTGCAAAGGAGGCTGCCCGCTGAACAGGACTTCCGTCCGATTGCATTGCGTTTCATCCTTTTGACGGCAGCACGGCTCGACGAAGTCGTGGCGATGCAGTGGCAACATGTTAATTTCAGGCGCGGCACTTGGTTTAAACCTGAGGTGAAGGGGCAGATCACCAAAAATGGGATCCGCACGCAAACCCTGCCGTTGTCGGATGCGGCGTTGCACCTTCTGAAAAGTCTGCCGCACCGCGAGATGGCGAAGCCTGATGACCTGGTCTTTCCGAACTCGACCGGCGGACCCTTGGGAAACTGGACGCGGTTCAATAAGGCGATGCGGGCAACAGCAAAATGCTCGGTCGACTGGCACCGTCACGATCTGCGACGGACTGCCAGCACGTTGATGAATGTGCTCGGGGTTCCGCTTTCGGTGATTGACCAAATTCTCGCTCATGCTGAGCCAGGCGCCAAGGAAAACGCCTCAGCGTCCATCGGGGCATACGTCATCTTTGGGGCACCTATGCTGAAAAACCGGATCGACCCGCAAAAATCAGCACTTAACCTACTTGCAGATTTGCTGGAGTGGATCGAAGGGCAAGGCGACGAAGAAAACGAAGCAAACGATCGTCCACCGTCAAACATATAGGTAGGGGGTCAGTTTTGGGCTCTGACGCAATCTTGATTCACCTTTTTGTTGACCGACATGTTGTGATGGCCTCAGGAGGGCCATCAATATGTCGCAGAACCACAAACTCGTCTTGGAGGCCTTGGAAGGGCTGAACACTGAATCAATCGGAATGTCAGACAGGCTGATCACAGTTGTCGCCCGATCTTCGTTGCGTTCATCGTCTTGCCCTCGCTGCGCGGCGACTTCGGGTTCGGTTAACAGCCGATACATCATAACCTTGGCTGATCTGCCATCGCATGCCTCCGCCTGTGTTGCCATTCTGGTCAGAAGATTGCGGTTATGCCGCCATACTTCGCCTGCAACTTGTAAAACGACGCCGAGCTCATGCCATGCGCTCGACACAGCTCCGCCACCGGCATCCCGCCCTTAGCCTGACGCAGGATCGCAAGGATCTGCGCCTCAGCGTATCTGCTTGTCTTCATTCAGAATCTCCTCGTTCGTCTTGGCGAGAAAATTCTACTTATGCAGCACCTTACTTTCGGGGGGGATTACCCCCTTAGCCGCCTGTCTTGGATTTGCTGCGCTTGTCGCCGATGGTGTAAATGGCGGCGGCAGCCACAACGACACAGCCTTCGATCAACCCCTGCCAGTTCGCACCAAGGTTCAGGATGTTGAAGCCGTTGGTCAAGCTATACAGTAGCAAAGCCCCTGCCAGTGTTTTGACAACGCTTCCCGCCCCGCCAAACAGCGACGTTCCCCCTAGGATGGCCGCCGCGATGACTGTGAGTTCTGCCCCTTGCAGCCCGGACGGGTTCATGGACCGCAGACGGCTGGCAAAAAGGATGCCTGCAAACCCCGCCGTGGCGCTGCAAAAAACAAAAGCCATCAGGCGATATTTGGTGACGTTGATGCCTGACAGGCGGGCCGCCTCGGAGTTTCCACCCACCGCATAGAGGCGGCGACCGATCTTGGTGAAGCTGAGCGTGAACCACACTGCGCCGGTAAAGACGGCCATGTAGATCACGGGATTGCGAACCGGCAAATTGCCGCCCGATGCCCATGCGATGAATAGCAAGAACAGACCACCCAAAGACAAGCCTATGCTCAGGGGCCGTATTGGATTGCGCGCGGCAACGCTGCGCACCCCGGAATAAACTCCATAGGCCAACATTCCGATGGCAAGGGTAAGGATCACCCAAAAGCCCTCGTGTTTTCCGCCCTCGAACGCGGTCATCATCGCGGCAACGTCCGGGTCGGAGACTGAGACAGAGCGCCCATCCGTATAAAGCAGGATCAGCCCCCGCACCGCCGTCATAGTCCCAAGTGTGACGATAAAGGCATTGATCCCGACGAACTGCACGATGGCACCGTTGATCAGGCCCAAAAGAACCGCCGCCCCCATCGCCAGCGCGGCAGCGGGCCAAAAGCCCATGGTCGTTGCATTGGCAACTAGCACCACTGCCGAAAATGCCGCTACCGAGGCAACGGAAAGGTCGAAGTTGCCGCTGATCAGCACCACGGTCATGGCAACCGCCATCATCCCGATCAGGGATGTCTGATAGATCACGTTCGACATGTTCTGGACAGTCAGATAGTTCGTCTGCCCGATTGAGGCTGTGGCCACCGCCAGCGTCGCAATCAAAAGCGCCAGCGCGTAATACACACCCATTTCCTGCAAACCCAACAGCTTGCGCCAATTGGTCGCTTGACCCGTTCCCACACGTGCGGCAGTGGCCGATCTTTCAACGCCTTGAAGGTTTTCCATTGTCATCTGCCTGTTCCGCCGTCCATCTGGTGCTGATGTTTTGTTTCCTGTGTCGCAGCCGCTGCCGATTGACCGCTGGCCAACAGCAAAAGCGCGTGCTCTGACGTTTCATCCGCTGCACGTTCGGCAACGCAGCGCCCGTCCCGCATCACGATGATCCGGTCTGCGACGGTCAGAAGCTCTTCAAACTCGGACGACACGATGACGACCGATTTGCCTTCGTCTGCAAGCTGACGGACCAGACGCAGGATGTCTGCCTTGGCCCCGACATCGATCCCCGCTGTGGGTTCATCCAGCAGGAAGAGTTTGACATCACTAAAAAACCATTTCCCGATCGTGACCTTCTGTGCGTTCCCGCCGCTGAGGTCGGTCACTAGAATGTCGGGCGAACTGGCCTTGATCGAGAGCATGCGGATCGCCTGCCATGCCCGCTCGCGTTCCTTTTTGCCCGACAGCACCGTTCCCATCGACAACACACCATCCAACGCGGGCAGGGTGATGTTGCGCCAGATCTCAAAATCCGGGACGATCCCCTGATGGTTGCGGTCTTCCGGCACCAGCCCGATGCCTGCCGCGACCGCCGCGCCGGTATTGCGGCCGAAGGGTTTACCGTCGATGAGAACATCGCCCGTCGCCTGTCCGTCTGCGCCAAAGATCGCATGAAGAACCTCGCTTCGCCCTGACCCGAGCAGACCCGCAATGCCCACGACCTCCCCTGGGGCCACGTCAAGCGACAGGGGATGCAAACGCCCCGGCGAGGCAAGGTTGCGCAGCGTCAGCCGCGCTACTTCTCCGGCGGGACGGGCGGGCTTGCTGGCACGGCCAGAGGCACGCTCGAGTTCGGCGACCTGTTTGCCCACGATGGCTTCGGCGATTTTGCTTTCGTTCAGGTCGCGCGTTGCGGCTCCCATGGCCACCACACCATCACGCAGCACCGTGACATGGTCGGTCAGCGCCATGACCTCATCCAGAAAGTGGGATACGAAAAGGACGGCTTTTTCTTCGACGCCCGACAGCCGCTTTACCGCCGCATAGACCAATTCGCGTTCATCAAGCGCCAAAGATGCCGTGGGCTCATCCAGAACGATCAGGTCTGCGCCCGAACTTTGCGCTTGCAGGATAGACACCATTTGCCGCTGGCCAATCGACAGGTCGCTGACGGCGATATCGGGATGCAGCCAATATCCCATCCGTTCACACAAGGCGTCATAGCGTTTGCGAAGAGCCGATGAGGTCCGCCACATCCCGGCGTCGTCGAGGAATATGTTCTCAAGGATCGTCAGCGTCGGCACCAACGGAATATGCTGGTGAACCGTGGCGACACCCATCGACTTGGCCGCACGGGGACTGTCCCAGTGCACAGCCGCGCCGCGCCACATGACATCGCCCCGTGTTGCCCCGTAAGCGCCCGAAAGGATTTTGATCAGGGTGGATTTCCCGGCACCATTCGCGCCGAGAAGGCCGTGAACCTGACCCTTCTCGATCTTCAGGGTCACACCACGCAGCGCCACGGTGCCATTGGGAAAGGTCTTTTCCACACCGCTCAGGTGCATCAAAGGCTGGTCAGCCCGCATCGGAATGTCCCTGTCGTCAAAGGGGCGGTCTGATCTGCCACTGCGCCTGTGCATGCGGAAGGGCCGACCGACACGGATTGAAACAAGGGACGGCACCGCTTTGTGTGCCGTCCCGGGGTTTCGCCTAGGAGCGGATTACCACTTGGGGCAGCTGTCCACGTTGTCCTTGGTCAGGATGGCCATGTCATAGGTGACATACTGGCCCTTTGTGGCATTCGCCGGGTCAGCAGCCGCCTTTTGCAGCTGTTCGCCCGCGATTTGGCCAATCAGACCCGGCTGGGTGCAGACAGAGGCTTCGATTTCGCCATTCTGGATGGCAACGGCCCCAAGGGCCGAACCGCCGCCGGTGGCGACCAGACGTGCTTTGGACCCTGCCGCAGCGATGGCCTTGGCGCAGCCCAATGCCATGTCGTCGGCATGGCTGAAGATCATGTCGAGATCGGGATTGGCAGTCAGCGCGTTGGCGCAGATTTGCTCGCCCGAGTCCGGCGTCCAATCCGACGGCTGCGAGGAAACGACGGCAAACTTGATGCCCGCTTCGTTCAGTGCGGCTTCAAAGCCGTCTTGACGCTGCTTGACCACGGCGAAACCCGGCGCACCTTCGACCACGGCGATTTTGACTTCGCGGTCTTTTGGCAGAACGCTTGCGGCGTATTCACCCGCTTTGTGGCCGGCGATCACGTCTTGCGTCGACACCATCGCGTTCAGGTTGGGATAGGCATAGTCCACCGGGTTAACGTTCGGGTCACCCACGGGCACGGCCGCGCCGACAATCGGAACGCCTGCCTCGGCAACCTTGTCCACCAAAGCCATCACAGCGACCGAGTCATTGGCCATGAAGGCAATTCCATCGACACCCTGCGCGAGCAAGTCATCGATCTGGTTGGCCTGGGTTTCCATACTCATCTTCGAGTCAAGCACGATCCCCTGATCGCCGCCCGCTGCCATTGCGGCGTTGAATCCGTCAGCCAGAACGACGTTGTAGGGGAACGCCATGTTGTTGACGATCAGACCGAACGTCTTACCTTCCGCAAGGACCGGCGCCGACAGAAGGGCTGTGCTAACCACCACCCCAGCGGCGAGTTGGGCCACTACCTTCTTTGCAAAGTTCATCTCTCTCTCCCTCTTGTTGCGGCTGTCCCTTCCGGGTTTTGCCGACATTCCCTTGTCTAGAAAACGTGGACCAAGCCGCTTGTGTTTTGCGGCTTTGGCCTGCCGCCCCTCATAACCCCGACCTATTTCCTCTCCCTCGTGGCTATGCGAAGCAGTCGAAAATCTCAGTTATACCAAAGGTTTGGCA
>CALRPK020000020.1:0-10435 GCA_943370015.1 Paracoccus haematequi | reverse complement strand
TGCCGCTTTCGGTGACCGAAACCGTGCATCTGACCGTGCGGGAGTTGAACCTCGCCCCCGTGGTCAACACCATTCCCACCGTCACCATGGCGCGGGGGGAGGTGCGGGAGATCACCGTCTCAACCGCCGATCCGGATGGCGATCCGCTGACGCTGCGGTTGGTCAATGAACAGCCGGGCTTCCCGCTGCCCGATTTCGTGACCTTTACCGACAATGGCGATGGCACCGGGACCATCCGCTTTGCGCCTGTGGTCGGGGATCGGGGCGAATATGCGCTGACGCTCGTTGCCACCGATGATGGCGGCGATCAGGGCATCCAGCGCGGGGCCTTCTACACCTTTGTGGTGAAGGTTGAGGCCGCGAATGAACCCCCGGTCTTTGCCTATCAGGGCGATGTGGTGGCCGTGGTGGGTGAGGCCTTGTCGTTGGCCGTAAAGGTCAGCGATCTGGATCAGGATGCCCTGCGCTTTGCCTTGGCGGGTCTGCCGGGAACCGCGCTTTTGACCGCCGATCCCTTGGTTTATGGCCGCGCGCTGCTGACGTGGACGCCGACCACCGCGGATCTGGGCGCGCATCAGGCGCAGATCAGCGTGACCGATACCGGGGCTGCGGGCAAAACCGCTGCCGCGACGACGCAGATGCTGCTGGGCATCACCGTGCGGGCCACCAATGCGGCCCCTGTGCTGAACCCCTTCGGCACGTTGTCCGGGACCGAGAATGCGCCACTGACCTACACGTTCGGCGCGGCGGATGCCGATGGCGATGCGTTGACCTATGCCGCGACGCGCCTGCCTGCCGGGGCGCGGTTTGATGCGGCAACCGGAACGCTCAACTGGACGCCCAATGCGGCGCAGGCGGGGGAGTATACGATCACCCTGTCGGTGACGGATGGCAACAAAACCTCGACCGAGGATGTGGCGATCCGCATCAACCCTGTGAACCGCGCGCCGGTCTTTGTGCCGATGCTGACCCAATTGGGGCGAGAGCGGGCAGAGCTGCGCTTTACCATCGTGGGCGATGACCCGGATGGTGATGTGCTGACCTACTCCGTCTTGGGCGATCTGCCGACTGGCGCGGCCTTCAACACGGAAACGGCAGAATTCAGCTGGATTCCAGGCTATGAGCAATCCGGCATCCACCTGCTGCGCGTTGCGGCGCGCGATCCGTCGGGCCTGCAAGCGGTGATCGAGGTCACGGTGGACATCGCCGATGTGAACCGTGTGCCAGTGCTGAAAGCCTCGGACCGGGCCTTCCTGATCGGTCAGGAAAAGCGATTTACGCTTGAGGCTTCTGATCCCGACGGCCAGAGTCTGACATTTGAGGCGCTGAACCTGCCCGAAGGCGCGGTGTTGAACGCGGCGACGGGGCAGGTGACATGGACACCGGGGCCGGGGCAGGCGGGGGATTCCTACGTCACCTTCCTCGCCAGCGATGGCGACCGTGAGGCGCGGCAGACGATTGTCATGCGCGCCTCGCTAGAGCCTGTCGCGCCTTCGGTGCGGATCGAGCTCACGCCATCCTTTGCCGTGACGCCGGGGCAGGCGGTCTTGGTGACGGTGGTGGCTGACAGTCTGGCCGATATCACGGGCGTGACGCTTTATGTGGATGGCGTGGCCACAACGCTGGACCGTCTGGGCCGGGCCGTCATTACGCCGCGCGATCCGGGCAAGGTGATCCTGCGGGCCGTGGCGCGGGATGCGGATGGGATCGAAGGCGAGACGACGCTGGCGCTGAAGGTCCGAAATCCGGCCGACCGCGCGGCCCCGGTCCTGTTGTTCGATGACGCCCTGATCGGGCGGCGGCTGTCCGGGGTGGTGGACCTTGACGGGTTGGTCATCGACGACAACCTTGACGATTGGGCGCTGGAACTGCGCAGCGCGGATGGGCGGACGCTGATCCGCAGCTTGGCGACCGGCGAAGCGCCGGATTTCGGCACGCTGGCGACGCTGGACACGCGCACCCTGCTGAACGGGTTCTACAGCCTGCGCCTGACTGCGCGGGATATCGGCGGGCGGGTCAGCACGACCGATCTGGCCATTGAGGTGAATGGGGCCGACAAGCTGGCAGGCCATGCCGACAGCCGCACCGATCTGGTCGTGAGTCTAGGTGGCGTCGATTTCGCGTTGGAGCGGCGCTATACGGCAGGCACGCAGGATGCCGATTTCGGCACATGGTCGGCGGGCTTTGACCTTGATCTGTCGATGAACACGGCCACCACAGGGCGCGAGTCCTATGGCATCTATGCCGCGCTGACCGAAGGCGCGCGCGCCTATCTGACGCTGCCCGATGGCACGCGGATGGGCTTCACCTTTGCGCCGGTGGAGCACAAGGTCGGCCCTGCCACCTTCTGGCGTCCGGCTTGGGTGGCCGACAGCGGCGCGTGGACCTTGCAAAGTGCGGACACCGTGCTGCGGAAAACAGCGGGGCGGTTCTATGCTGCGGGGGATGGCTTGCCCTATAACCCGACCGATCCGCAATCAGGCGGGGTGCAGCCGTTCCGTCTGACCTCACCGGCCGGGGTGGATTACATCCTGAACTCGGCGGGCAAGGTGCAGGAAATCCGCCTCGGCACCGCGCGGCTGTTTGTCGGCCAAAGCGGGGTGACGGCGGCCAATGGCGATGTCTTGTCCTTCCTGCGCGATGCGGGCGGGCGGATTCTGCGGGCCACGGCACCGGATGGGCGGACGCTGGTCTACAGCTATGACAGCGCGGGCCGTTTGGCCGGTGTGCGCCAGTTGCAGGACGGCTCAGGTGCGCGCTACGGCTATGACGGCGAAAACCGCCTGACCATCGCGGCCGAGATTGGCGGGGCGGGTCAAGCGATCAGCTACGCCGCGGATGGCGCGGCGACGGTCACGCCCGTGGTGGCGGACCTGTCGGGACTGGGCCAATTCACCGGGCGCAGCATCACGGGCACCGGGCCTGCGACCTATACCCTGACCATCCGCGACAGTGAGGTGCGGGCAGCGGCAGGTGGTCGCCTGATCCTGCGCGTGGCCACCGATGCGACAGGCGCGGTCCCGGTCATCACCGGGGCGCAGTTGTTGTCGCAGCGCAGTGGTCCGGGCGGCAATGTGGCGCTGTACAGCTTTGCCACGGGCGGCTTGCACCGGCTGGATATCGGCGGGACAGGGGTATTCACGCTGACCCTCGGCCTTGGGGGGGACCTCAACGCCGATGGCGCGGTGGATGGGCTGGACAGTGACCTGTTGCGTTTGGCGGGGGCTGGCACGGACATTGACGGCAATGGCGCATTGGACGCGCAGGACCGTCAGGTGTTGAACGTCAACTTCGGCATCCGCCGCAATGCGGCCCCCACGGTGGCGGCGACGCTGCCGACGCTCTTCACCCATGTGGACCTTGCCCAACTGGTCACGCTGTCCGACGTGGCGCGTGATCCCGATGGCGATCCGGTGTTCTTCCGCATCTCCTCGACCGAGCATGTCACAGCGAGTTTCACCCCAGACGGCCAATTCCTGCGGGTGCGGCCTGATGCGGGCTTTGCCGGGGTGGCGCGGATCACGCTGGTGGCCGATGACGGCTTTGCCGCGACGGGTGAGATTGCGCTGAACCTGACCGTGTCGGATGCGGCGCTGCTGAAGCTTTCGTTCCTGATGCGGGACTATGCCTTTGATGCGGCGGGGGAGGTCAGCCCCATCGTGGTCATCGGCCAATTCGCCGATCAGGCAGATGTGGTGCTGCCCTTTGACTATGTCACCGTCACGTCGTCGAACCCCAATGTCGTGCGGGTGTCTGACGCTGGCCTCGTGACCGCGATTGCCGATGGCGATGGTTATATCACCGCGCGGCGCGGTGGGGTGGCGGCAGCGACGGCGATGTCGGTGGGCAGCGCCAAGGACGCCAACGGGGCCATCGCGCAGATTTTCGGGATTGATGCCTATCCCGACTTGGTGACCATCCTGCCTTCGGGCGGCAAGCGGCAGATCGTGACCGAACTTGGCAAAGGGATGCTGGACTATATCGGCAAGGCCGAAGGCGTGGTCTATGTCGGCGGCAATGACGATATCATCACGGTCAGCGACACCGGCCTGATCCGGGCGGTGGGCGCGGGCAAGACCAGCGTGACGATCATCTATCGCGGCGCGGAAGAGGTGATTGAAGTCACCGTCGCCCCCCCGGTTGAGGGCAACTCTGCCGCCATCCCCGCCACAGGCGGCGCGATCCTGACGCCCGAGGGCATCGAGATGGCCTTTGGCGCGGGGCAATTGGACGGGACGCCGACTGTCACCGTGACCGCAATTGAGGAAGCGGCGCTTGAGGTAGCGGTGCCGCCTGCATTTACCTTCCTGCAAGCCGCAACGCTGGAGATTGCGGGCGGCAATCTGTCCGGCCCGATCCAGATGGGGGCAACGGTCGATGCTTCCGTCGCGGCCCCCGGCGATCAGGTGCTGTTCTTTGTGCTGGATGACTTCACCCAGATTTCGGGCGGGGAATACGGCAAGATCTGGCGTCTGGTGGATACGGGCCGCGTCGATGAAAACGGCGTGGCGCGCACCGCCTCGCCGCCTTTCCCGGGCCTGTCGGAAAAGGGCTCGATCCTTGTCGCCAAGGCCAATCAGCCGATCCGCGACGGCTTTGCCTGGGCCTCGGCCGCAGGGCTGGCGATGGCGGGTGTATCGGTTGGGCTGGGCATCGCCTTTGCCGCGACGGGTGGTCTGGCCGGGGCTGCGGTGGGCATTGGTCTGATCGGTGTGGGCGTTGCCTTCTACGCCCTCAGCCAGACCGACCGCGTCAAGATTTACGAGAAATACCTTGAAGGGGCCGATTACGAAAAGGCGCTGGAGCGCGACATTCCGGCAGGCAATCCGGCGGATAAGATCACCCTTAGCGTGGTGTCGCCCAAGGGCAGCCTGACCCCGGCCAAGGGCGCGGACCCGCAAATCCAATCGGTCACGCCGCAGATTTCAGGCTCCACCGTGACGCTGAAATTCACCGGCCAGAACATGTTCTACCCCGACAACAGCGCCCTGAGCGGGTTCTTCGGGTCGGACGTCAAGGATGGCCGGGTCAAGTTCGCCATCGGCAATTTCACCCGCTACGTCACCGGGGCGGATTTCAAGAATGTGACGATGGACCAGACCACGGGCATCGCCAGTTTCGCGATTGAAGTGCCGCAGGACATTCTGCTGACCAAGGCCCGCATCACCTTTGAACGGCCTGATCCCGGCGCTGCCAATGGGTCTTTCAATGGCTGGACCGAAGGCAGCAAGGGCACGGCAAGCCAACCCATTCAGATCAAGAACACACGCGGCTATGCGGCGGTGGGCGGCACAACGCAGGTGGGTGGCGTGTCGCAGATGGTGTTGCAGGTGTTTGACGTCGCCCCCGAAGGGGCCTCGCCCACCGGGCCGGAAAAGACCGAACTGGTCAAGAACATCCCGATCTGGGGGCAGGGCGGTGTTCTGACCTATTGGCCGAGCGATGTGATCTTTGCCGCGGACAATTCGGCGGCCTTCATCTCGACCAAAGAGGGCATCGCGGTCGTCGACATGCTGATGCTGCGGCAATTCGACGTGAACCCTGACGACACCGGCATGAGCCTGATCAAGGTGCCGGGGGGCGAGGTTGGCAAGCTGACGCTGTCGGGGGATGGCAACTTCCTCTATGCGGCAGGCGCAGGCAAAGTGCATGTCATCGACCTGCGCCCCGGATCATCGACCTATCTGAAGGGCGAACAGATCAGCCTGCCGATCCCGGCAGAGGCGATTGCCGCCACGCAAGGCAAGATCAACGATCTGGAATTGTCCGCCGATGGAAAGAAGCTTTATGTCGCCGTGCCTTTCTCGGGTATGTTCGGCAAGGATGGCTGGGCGCGCAGCCGGTCTACCGCGCCGCAGGGCAAGATTTACGTCATCAACGTCGACCCGTCGGATCGCGGCAAACCGACCTTCCACAAGGTCATCAAGGCGCTGGACGCGGGGCTGGACCCCTATGACATCGACGCCTCCAGCGATCCGAACCGGTTGGTCTTTGTGTCGCGCGGCGATTTCCGCAGCGGGTTCTACACGATCCAAGTGACCAGCGACGATCCGGAAAACTATGCGGCCACGGTCACCAAGATTCCGGCGCTGACCGACAATTCCAGCGATACCCGTCAACCGCTGGAATTGAACGCGCGCACCATTGCCGTGGCTTATGACCCGATCATCATCGGGCCCTTTGTCATCGACAGCTACCGCCGCGCCACGCCGCAGCGCTATGATCTGGACATCCGCTATCCGGTGGCGGTCGAACTCTCGCCCGACATGACCTATGCCTTTGTCGCGGATTATGACCTGTCGCGCTATCTGACCATGAACGACCCGGTTCTGGCCTATGAGATCGAGCAGCGGCACGAGTTGGGCAACAAGATCGGCCTGATCCGCAACCCGTTCAATCTGGATCAAAAGGCATGGGCAGATGCGAACAAGGCCCATACCTATCAGTTCGAATATGGCACGGCGGGGCTTGTCGGATCGACCAGCCCGATTGGCGGGCAATATCTGACCGAACTGGCGATGCGCCCTGACGGCAGCCAGTTGATTGCGAACTTCCGCCGTTCGGGGGCTTTGGTCACGCTGCGGGTGGAAGAGGCGATCAAGGCCTCGGACTTGCAGGTGCAGGGGGGCAATGTCGGGCGCAACCGGATCATTCCGATTGATCTGAACTACGGGTATCACGAGCCTCAGGGCGTGTTCACCGACCAGCGCCGTGACATTTACGGCACCCCGCTGGACATCCTGTTCTATGGGCGCGGTCTGGACATTCAGGACGAAGCGCTGGTGGAACTGGTGCGCCCGACCGGTGTGACCGTGGTCAATGGCACCGGCACCGTCGATCCGTTGAAGTTCGAGGCGCATCTTGATCCGCGCAAAATCGGGTCAAGCACCTTCAAGCTGGACCTGTTCGTATCGACCCAAGGGCCGGGCGCGGGGCTGTTCCCCGGCGATGCGCCGCGGGATCGGGCGTTCCTCGCCTCAAGCCCGACCGAGGCCGAGGATTACAACACATGGCGCTTGATCAACACGCGCCAGAGCATCGGCTCTTTCGCCTTTGAAAGCGGCAAGTATTACGTGCTTGGCGCGAACGGAAAGATCGAGAAGGAACGCGCCCTGACCGCCGCCGATGTGACCGGCGGGGTGGAATTGCGGACAGCCGTGGTGATCGAGGTGTCCGATGGTCTCAGCCGCATTCTGACCGGCAGTCAGGATTACCATTGGGGCGTCGCGGTCGCGCGGGCAGGCGGCGAATTGCGCGGTGATGCCACGTTTGAAACGCCGCCGATCATCGACAACCTGACACAATTCTCGACCGTCAACGTGCTGACCCATGGCTTCCAGATCAGCCCCTTGCCCGATTACGCCAATACCCCCCTGAACGAGAGCACCTTGGCCGCATGGCTGGCCAATGCCGAGGTGGTCAGCGAAGGGTCCGGCGGTGGCACCATCCTTGTCTACAACCGCCAGACCGGCCGGTTCCACGCCTATGACCCGACCAAGCCCATCGGCGGGCGCATCGCGGCGACAGAGACCAACCCCGCCAGCCTGCCACGCGGCACCGCGCTGACGCTGGTGATGGATTGGTATCGCGAAAGCGATATCTCGGACTCCGGCTTCTCTGAGGCGGCGGCGGATGCGTTCTTTGCCTCGCTCGTGTGGTTGGACCAAAAGACCAACATCTTTGACAGCCCGCTGCATTTCATCGGCCATAGCCGTGGCACGGTGGTCAACTCTGAGGTGATCCAGCGGATCGGCACCTACTTCCCGGAATCGGGCGGGAAGAACATCGACATCCACATGACCACGCTGGACCCGCATGATTTCAAGCAGGACACGCTGAAGGTCGAATTCAAGAAGATTGTCGAAAGCTACATCAAGGTTGCCAAGGTTGTCGGCAAGGTCGTCAGCATCGGCAACCCGGCCTTGGGTGGGGCGATCACCACGGCGGCCAAGGCGGCCGAAGAGATTTCTGCCGCGCTGTTCAAGATTGCCGGTCTGATGGGCCTGCAAATCGCGGAAATTCCGTGGGATGATTTCAAGGACCCGAATGTTCAGGTCTGGTCCAACATCGACTTTGCCGACAACTATTTCCAGGAAACCGCGCTGGAAAGCGCCGGGACGGTGCGGTCAACCATTGAAGGGTCGATCAAGCTGACCCAGACCACCACGCCGAACGGCACCGCCATTCCGACGGAAAAGGACGGCAAGGACAAGCTGCCCAGCCCCTTGGGCGTGCCGGATGTGGAAATCCGCTTTACCAAGGATGCCAAGGACAAGGCGCTGAACGTGCCGGGCTTCATTTCCGATGACCTCTTTGCCACTCCGCACAGCCGGATCACGAATTGGTACATGGGCACAGCAGACGTGAACGCGCTGTTCTTGGGCGGCGAGGCGATCTGGCGCACCGCCGGGGATGAGGGCGTGCCCGTCGGCCAAACGGCAGATCCGGGGATCATGGAAGAGTTCACGTCGCTCTTCTCGCAGAAATTCACCAAGCAGCCTTGGTATGGCGTCGATCCGATCACCTTCGAGACCGGATCATGGAGCCTGATCAAATCCCAGCTTGACCGCTATTTCCCGGCGGCGGCCTACAACCCGCTTTATGGCGACGAGACCTACACCTCGACCAACCGGAATGAGGCGCTGGGCGTGGGTTTCTACTTCTCGCGCGTGGCGGGGGACCCGAAGATTCTGGATGCGGTCACCGACAAGGTCCGCACCCCGCTTGATTTCGACAACACCGAGGTGGACCGCCCGTCCTTGGGCTTCATGAAAGACCCGGCCGACCCGACCAAACAGGTGCCGGTGCCCTATGCCGCCGTGCCGACCGTGTTCAACGGCGATTTCAGCCAAGGCACGCGGCATGCGTTTTCCAACTACCTGAAATGGTTGCTGGATGACGTCTACGGCAAGTACCGGACCAGCCAAGCCACGCCTGAGGCCGCAAAGGCCGCTGCGCTGGCAGATGCCAAGCAAAAGCTGGAAAAGTCAGGCGGCTTGTTGGGCAGCGCCAAAAAGGCCATCGGCGCCATTCCCGACCTGCCTGCCGATCTGGGCCGCTTCCCCTTGCACTACGATCTGCCGGGGTGGTCCATGCATGGCGGCATCGAAGATGGCGACAAGGTGGATGAAGGGGTCAGCTTCACCTTTGATCTGTTCACGGGCAAAATGCCGGAAAATCTGGGTCTGGATGGCCCGATCGACATCACCGGCCTGTTCTTGATGAACCAAAACTGGATAGGTGAGGTTCTGGACGTTCTGGGCCGTGTCGCCAAGCCGGTGATTGACCGCTGGCTGACCACGGCCTTGGACCGGGTCAAGAATCCGGCGTGGGAATTCTCGACCGATCCTGACAAAAAGGCCGATATGGCGCGGCAGAACGTGGCCAAGGTCAAAGGCGGCACGATCAAGGAAAGCTTGGACGCCGACGGCAAGAAGATATTCTCCTTGGTCGATGATGACGGCAATGAGCTGATGAGCGCCGCCAAATTCGGGGCCACAGCCGATGCGTTGGTGGATTTCATCCTCGACGATCAGGCGCAGCTGGATCTGTTGGTCAAGATTTTGGACGGGGTGCTGAAATGGGCCTCGGGCACCGATGTGGTCAAAGAATATCTTGCCAATTTCAAAAAGGACTGGGACAAGGCGCGCGAGACGGACCCAGAAAAACCCGCCTTTGATCTGGGGGCCTTTACCCTGTCAGGCGGGGCGGGGCCGCTGGCCTTGATCTTCAAGACCCCGGTGCGGACCGACACGCCCCTGAACACCGAAACCGACCGCGAGGCGCGGCTCAAGCATGTCTCGGGCGTGACGTCGCTGATCCAGAAGAACCTTGGCGTGTTCCTGTCGCAACTCTTCCCGACGGTGGATACCAAGCCCGACTACGGTCTGGTGATGGGGGGAAGTCAGGCGCTGAAGGAACTGGTCAAGACCTTTACCCCCGATGGCGGCTTCACGGTCTTTGGCAACCACTACGACCCGCAAAAGGCGATCTTGAACATGATCGACTCGGTCGGTCAGGTGGACAAGATCACCCACAACCGCATGTATATCCCCACGGGGATGCAGCAGTTGAAGTTTGACGCCTTCATCCCCGTCAACTTCAACGATGATTTCCGGGCCGAGGTGACCTTCCAACTGCTGGATGGGACCAGCTATGTCGCGCAGGCGACCTATCTTGATCCCAAGACCGATGCGGCGGTGACGGCCAACCATTTCACCTTCCAGCCGGGCCTGTTTCCAGCCAGACCGCCACATTCCAAATCCCGACAGAGGTGCGCGGCAAGGTTGCCAACGTCACGATCAAGAACATCGGGCTGGAGCGCAAACCCGCGACCACGCCATCGGGTGTGCTGCTCGACTTCCTTGAAAGCGCGCAGCTTTTGGGCTTGGGCGATGCGGTGTCGGTCATCATGGTGGTGGATGACATCCGCCTT
>CALRPK020000019.1:0-10500 GCA_943370015.1 Paracoccus haematequi | reverse complement strand
GGGGGGCCAGTCCCCCAAGCTGTTCAATACCTACGCAGCTAAGGCGAGGCGGTGCAGGTCTCGTGTTTCAATACCCACTTCAATCACCTGAGCGACAGTGTTTATCAAGTTAAGCTTTGGACCGATGTCGGATAAACGCTTGGTCACTGCAAAGCCCTTCGGTGGCGTATCGCTTCGACTTATGTCGGCCATCTTAACGAAAACAGAGTTGATTGAGTTGCCTTGGGCACTGAAAGTATCGAACGCTATCAGTCCTTTGCTTGTCGTAACGACCGCGCTGAACTCATGTGACGCCGTGGATTCACCTAGCAAATGCACACGCCGTTCAACTTGGCAACCGGCAAAGGCATGCTGAAGCTTGTCCCACAGCTCGAGGTCAATCTGACGCATGTTTTGATGCAACGAACGATTGATGGTCTCGTCCACCACTTCCTTCATCAAGTTTGCCATAGTGATGATGGCACCCCGCAGCTGATCTGCATGGACCCTTAGATACAGCATTGTACTGCCATCAAACTGAGCGCCGTATCGCGCGCAACGCTCTCTTGCGACCCGGCCAAAGATCGGTTCACTAAATGCACCTGAATTGACTTCGAACAGGGCTGCGCCATCGTCGGTAACCATGAAGGTTTCACCGCCACCTTCGGGCCAGATTGTCACCGTCGCGGAACTTCCGCTTGGCAAGATCACAGGCATGTCTACACGGAACCTTCCGTGGACAAATGACATGGCAACAAGCGAACGAATTGCCGTTTCCAAGGCCGGCGAACGGGCTGCAGCGTCACTGTGCTGTGCTAGAACAATTGCTTGGGCTGCCATTGCGGTTCTTCAACCTCGCTTAGATCCACAATATGCAACAGTTCGCCGCATTTTTCCATCGCTTCACGAAATTCTTGCGGCATGTCATCAATCGGACGCGCTACAGGCAAGTCTAAACCGCTACCAAACAGTTCCCGAATGTCTAAAGCTTCGTGCAGACAAGTGTCATGGAAGTGAGTTACTCCTGCATCACGAAACTGCCACTCACCGCAGATTGGGTGCCGATTTTCATGCCTTGATCCGTTAATGTCGATCCTAGCCATTGCGCGAGGACGTTGCATGTATTCCGCCAGAAGCGCGACGCTAACCGGACGGTCAAAACCCTCTACATGACAGCGGATTTCCAAGCTTAGGCCACGAATAACTTCACTACCATCCTGCAGCGCAGCTTTCATTCTGAAGCCGCGCTGACCGTTTTGACTAGGTAGGCTCCAAGAGTTTGTGATTAGCAGCTTCTTCGGTCGGCGCAGTACCTCAACCAAATCTGCCGTCGTAAGAAAAACTTCGGCCACAACGTGCTACCTCACGAACATTTGGACAGTGTATCGGCGAATGGCGAAAGCGCAATCAGTGATTGCGCTCCGCCATCCCTCACACCAGCCCCACCTCCTCCGCCCCCAGCACCCGCCATTCCCCCGCCTTCATCCCCTCGTCCAGCCGCAATTCCCCCATCGACTCGCGGTGCAGCGCCTCCACGTGGTTGCCGACGGCGGCAAACATGCGGCGGACTTGGTGGTAGCGGCCTTCGGTGATGGTCAGGCGGGCCTCTTGCGGGCCGAGAACCTCTAGCTCTGCGGGCAGCAGGGGTTTCGCCTCCCCCTCCAGCATCAGCGTCCCGGCGGCGAAGATCGCGCCCTCGGCCCCGGTCAGCGGACGGGCGAGGGTGGCGCGGTAGGTTTTGCGGACATGGCGTTTGGGGCTGATGATCCGGTGCAGCAAGGCCCCGTCATCGGTCATCAAGAGAAGGCCCGAGGTCTGCTTGTCCAGCCGCCCCACGGTGGAGATCGCCGGATCGCGCCGCCGCCAGCGGGCGGGCAGCAGGTCATAGACCAACGGGCCGTCCTCTTTGTGCGAACAGGTCATGCCCAAGGGTTTGTTGACAAGGATCACCAGCCCCGGCAGCGGGTCGAGCCGCCCCCCGTCCACCAGCATCCGCGCGGGCAGGTCCGGCGTCAGGGCGATGCGCTGGCTGACATCCGTCAGGTCGGCCCCGTCCAGCGTGATCCCGCCCGCCTTGGCCATGCGCGCCATCTCGGTGCGCGATCCATAGCCCATGGCCGACAGCAGCTTATCCACCCGCGCGGTCGGACCCTTGGCCATGTGCGTCGCCCCCCTGTGCCCCATCTGGTCCCCGATACATCGCCTTGGGTCTGCAAGGCAATCGCGGGGCTTTCGCGCGGCCCGCTTCCCTGCCAGTCTGGGGACATGACCGACCTGACCCACACCCGCCTTTTGAAGATCGCCGCGCCCATCGTGATCTCAAACGCCACGGTCCCGCTTTTGGGGGCGGTGGATACCGGCGTGGTGGGGCAGTTGGGGCAAGCCGCCCCGATTGGCGCGGTGGGGATCGGGTCTGTGATCCTTGTCACGCTCTATTGGGTGTTCGGGTTTCTGCGCATGGGCACCTCCGGCCTTGCCGCGCAGGCGCATGGAGCGGGGGACATGCCCGAACGCGGGGCGATCCTCTTGCGCGCGCTGATCATCGGCGCGGGTGCCGGACTGGTGTTCATCCTGCTGCAAGGGGTGCTCTTCCGCGCCGCATTCGCCATCGCCCCGGCGGGCGAGGAGGTGGAGGCTTTGGCCCGCCACTACCTCTCCATCCGCATCTGGGGCGCCCCTGCCACCATCGCCGCCTATGCCGTCACCGGTTGGCTGATCGCGGTGGAGCGCACGCGGGCGGTTTTGCTGCTGCAACTCTGGATCAACGGGGTGAACATCGCGCTGGACCTGTGGTTCGTGCTGGGTCTGGGCTGGGGCGTCGGCGGCGTGGCCTCGGCCACCCTGATCGCGGAATGGAGCGGTCTGGCACTGGGCCTGTGGCTGTGCCGCGATGGGATCGTGCCGGTCTGGCGGGCGGCTGTGGCCCGTGTGGCGGACCGGGCGGCACTGGCGGTGATGCTGCTGGTGAACCGCGATATCATGATCCGGTCGGTGCTGTTGCAGGTGGGCTTTACCACCTTCGTGTTCCTTGGCGCGCGGATGGGGGATGTGACCTTGGCCGCCAATCAGGTGCTGATGCAGTTTCTGGGCATCATCTCTTACGCGCTGGACGGTTTCGCTTTCGCGGCTGAGACCTTGGTGGGCCAAGCCGTCGGCGCGCGGGCGCTGGATCAGGCGCGGCGGGCCGGGCGTCTGGCTATGGGCTGGGGATTTGCAGGCGGCGTGCTGCTGGCAGCGGTTTTTGCCGTGGCCGGGCCATGGATCATCGACCTGATGACCACCGCCCCCGATGTGCGGATTGAGGCGCGTCACTTCCTGATCTGGGTCATTGCCGCCCCGGTGATCGGGGTGTTCGCGTGGATCTACGACGGCATTTTCATCGGCGCGACCCTGACAGCCCAGATGCGGCGCACGATGCTGCTGTCGGCCTGCATCTATGCGGCGGCCTTGGCGATCTTGGTGCCGATCTTTGCCAACCACGGTCTTTGGGCCGCGCTGATAGTGTTCTTTGCCGCCCGTGGGGTGACGATGTGGCGGGTCTACCCCGCCCTTGCCGCCCGGATCGGATCAGCGCCGTAGCAAGCGGAACGCCTCTGACGCGCCCCAACCGGCAAAGCCCGCCAAGGCGAGCGCGAGAAGCCCGTAAAGCAGCGGCTGTTCGCGCGACAGGTTGAACAGGAACCGCTCCAACCCCTCTTTGCGGACATAGATCACCCGGTCCTGATGATCGACCACCCGCTCGTCGCGTGTCAGGAACAGGCGCACCTTGTACTCGCCTTCGGTCAGGTTCGAGGGCAGCACGATGTCGGTGCGGAACAGCGTCTCATCCGACAATTGCACCGCGCCTTGCATCGAACGGTAAGCCCCGTTGTCGCGGCGGATGCGCAGAAGGGCATCGACAAAGGCATCGGACTCGGTCGCCTCATCCGTCAGGCCGATGGCGCGGATGGCGCGGGGGATGGTGATGCGATGGCGCAGGTTGTCGGTTTCCGACAGGATGGTGCTGAGGGGGCCGGTGGTTGCCACGGCGTAAAAGCTGGGGGCCGCGTCGATGCGCACGCGTTCGCGGTTGATCCAGATGCCCGCCACACGGTCCTTCTTGCGGATCACCAAGGGCGTGCTCGGCCCTTCGACCGTCACGATCACCTCCAGCTTGCTGGCCGGGATCGGGGTTTCGCGCTTCACCGCGCCGTAGATCAGCAATTCCGACCCGTCGAAATCCGCCGTGATCGACACTCGGTTCTGGCTGAGGCCCGAGACGATCTTTTCTTCCGCCAATGCAGGGGCGGCCAGCAGTGACAGGATCAGGGCCAGCCACCTCATGGCAAAAGCCCCGGCGTCACGCTGAAGAGTTCATTCGGCTGCAACAGCAGGTCCAGCGCGATCTTGCCCGCGACCGACAGCACCAACAGCGCCAGCAGGATGCGCAACTGTTCCGCCTTGAGCCGCACCCCCACCCGCGTGCCGAATTGCGCGCCGATCACCCCGCCGACGATCAGCAGCATGGCCAGCAGGATATCCACCGTCTGGTTCGTCACGGCATGCATCAGCGTGGTAAAGGCGGTCACGAAGATGATCTGGTAAAGCGAGGTTCCGACGACCACCTTGGTCGGCATCCCCAAAAGGTAGATCATCGCAGGCACCATGATGAACCCGCCCCCGACCCCCATGATCGCGGCCAGAAAGCCCACCAAAGCGCCCACCGCCATCGGCGGCAGGACCGAGATATAGAGGCCAGAGGCGCGGAATTTCATCTTGAACGGCAGGCCATGCACCCAGGTGTGCACATGTGACCGCCGCACCGGGGCACCGCTGCGATTGCGGAACCACGACCGCAGGCTTTCCTGCAACATCATCGCGCCGATCAGACCCAGAAACAGCACGTAGGACAGTTGCACGAACAGATCGACCTGGCCGAGTGCCGTCAGCCGCGCAAAGACCCAGATGCCGATGGATGACCCGATAAAGCCGCCCAGCAGCAGCACCGTCCCCATGCGGAAATCCACCGCCTTGCGCCGCATCTGCGCCAGCACGCCGGATACAGAGGAGGCGACCACCTGATTGGCCCCGGTCGCCACGGCGACAGCGGGCGGAATGCCGATAAAGAACAGCAAGGGCGTGATCAGGAACCCGCCACCGACGCCGAACATCCCGGACAAGAAGCCCACGATGCCGCCGATTCCCAAAAGCAGGAATGCGTTGACCGAAACCTCGGCGATGGGAAGATAAAGCTGCATGTGCCGCGAGGTGTTCGGGGGTGATGGTCAGACCGCAGAGTCACCCCTTTTGGTCGCGATGTCTAACGCTTGCCACCTCATCGAAGATGGCGCAAGTAGTGGCGCAGCACCCGCTCCAATTTGGCCGCACCCAAGGGGGCCATGGCTTTGGTGTGTTCGTGGCTGATCTTTTCGTCCGACAGGCCCGCCGCCATGTTGGTGATGGTGGACACCGCCGCGACCTTCAGGCCCAAAAAGCGCGCAAGGATCACCTCGGGCACGGTGGACATGCCCACCGCATCGCCGCCCAGAATGCGGATCGCGCGGATTTCGGCGGGGGTTTCAAAGGACGGCCCGGAATACCACGCATAGACGCCTTCGGGCAGGGGCACGCCTTCTGCCACCGCACTCGCTTGCAGCGCGGCGCGGATGCCGGGGTCATGCGCATCGCCCATCGGCACAAAGCGCGCATCGGTGCGCTCACCAATCAGCGGGTTCAGACCGGAAAAGTTGATGTGATCCGACAGCAGCATCAGATCACCGGGTCGGATATCCGCCCGCAAACTGCCCGCCGCATTGGTGACGATCAGCCTATCGGCCCCCAATTCGCGCAGCACCTCCAAGGGCAGGCGCATCGCGTGGGGATTGCCGTTTTCGTAGTAATGCTCCCGCGCGCCAAAGACCGCGACACGCATGCCCTCAAGCGTGCCGATCACAAGGTTGGGGTTATGCCCCGACACTCCGGCATGCGGAAACCCCGGCAGATCGGCATAGGGGATCGCCACCCCCTCTACTGCGCCCGCCAGATGACCAAGGCCAGAGCCAAGGATCAGGCCCAGTTTGACCGGCTCTGCCCCTGCCCGCGCGCGGATCAGCCCTGCGACGGTGGGGGCTTCAACGTTCCTTGACATAGGGCTCACCTCCGGCGCGCGGTGGGATGGCTTTGCCGACAAACCCAGCAAGGACAAGGACGGTCAGCACATAGGGCAGCGCGTCAAGGAAGGTGACCGGCACCTTGAAGTGCAGCACGCCTTCCACCACGTCAGGCCGCAGGGCCAGCGCTTGGAAGAAGCCAAACAGCAGGCACGCCCACAGCGCCGCAACAGGCCGCCATTTGGCAAAGATCAGCGCGGCCAAGGCGATGTAACCGCGCCCCGCCGTCATCTCGCGCCCGAAACCCGCTTGCAGCGCGGTCGCCATATAAGCCCCCGCCAGACCACACAGCACCCCGGTGATCGCCACGGCCGCAAAGCGCAGGCCGACGACGGAAATCCCCGCCGTATCCACAGCCGCAGGGTTTTCGCCCACCGCCCGCAGGCGCAGACCAAAGCGCGTGCGATAAAGCACCCACCACGTCAGCGGCACAGTCGCGAAGCCCAGATAAACAAGGAAGGGATGGCCTGAGATCACCTCGTAATAGAGCGGCCCGATCACCGGCACATCGCGCAACGCCTCGGCGAAGGGCAGGGTGATGGGGGCAAACCGCGCATCGCCTTCCAGCGGCGGAGTGCGCCCACCTTGGGCGAACAGGCGCTGCGCCACCAGCACGGTGATGCCCGACGCCACAAAGTTCAGCGCCACGCCGGAAATCAACTGATTGCCCCGGAAGGTGATGGACGCAATCCCATGGATCCCCGCAAGGATCAGCGACGCGCCAATCCCCGCCAGCACCCCCATCCAGACCGATCCCGTCAGATAGGCGACCGAGGCCGAGGCCATCGCCGCCATCAGCATCTTGCCCTCAAGCCCGATGTCGAAAATCCCGGCGCGTTCGGAATAAAGCCCCGCCAGACAAGCGAACAGCAAAGGCGTGGCCAGACGGATCGTGGTGTCCAGCAGTTGCAGCAGCGTCGCGTAATCCATCACACCGCCCCCTTCGCCGTCTTGCCGCCCCGGAAGGCCGCGAAAATCCGCGTCAGCATCATCCGCACCATCACGTCCAAGGCCCCGGTGAACAGGATCACCAGACCCTGCACCACGACGCGCATCTCAATCGGGATCTTGGTCCACATGCCCAGTTCCGCCCCGCCTTGGAACAGGAACCCGAACAGGATCGCGGCCAGCACCACGCCCAAGGGGTGATTGCGCCCCATCAGCGCCACCGCAATCCCGATGAACCCTGCCCCAGAGGCCGAGTTTTGCAGCAACCGCCCCGCCTCACCCATCACATTGTTGATGGCCATCATGCCCGCCAGAGCGCCCGACAACAGCATGGCGATCATGGTGATCTTGAAGGGATTGATCCCGGCGTATCTCGCCGCATCCTCAGACTTTCCAAAGGCGCGGATCGAATAGCCAAGCCGCGTGCGCCACAGCAGCGCCCAGACGCCAAAGGCCGCCGCCAAGGCGATCAGCAGCGTCACGTTCGCAGGCACCTTGGACGTGAAGAACAGGTTGAACAGCGGGATTTGGTTCAGCGTCGGCAGCGTCGTCGCCTCAGGGAAATTCGCCGTGGCCGGGTCCATCTGCCCATCCGGGCGCAGCACATCCACCAGCAGGAAGATCAACACGGCCGAGGCGATGTAGTTGAACATGATCGTGGTGATCACGATATGGCTGCCGCGCTTGGCTTGCAGATAGGCAGGCACCGCCGCCCAAGCCGCCCCGAACAACGCCGCCGCCAGTGTGGCCCCCAGCAGCGCCAGCGTCCAATGCGGCCAAGGCAGGAACAGACAGGCCAGCGCCACACCAAGCCCGCCCAACTGCGCCTGCCCCTCGCCACCGATGTTAAAGAGGCTCGCGTGAAAGGCCACGGTCACCGCAAGGCCGGTGAACATGAAGGATGTGGCGTAATACAGCGTATAGCCCCAGCCATATCCGTCCATAAGCGATCCTTGCACCATCACCGTGATCGCCTCCCACGGGTCCTGCCCGATGGCGATGATGACGAGGGCGGCGATGATAGCGGCAAGCAGCAGACTGACCAGCGGCACGAGGACCAGATCGGCCCATTTCGGCAGACGCTCCATCTTACGCGGCCTCCCCTGCCATGCCGGCCATCATTAGGCCAAGGTCACGCTCATCCGTGGTTTCGGGATCGCGGAAGCCCATGATCCGCCCGTCAAACATCACGGCGATGCGGTCAGACAGGCTGCGGATTTCGTCCAACTCCACGCTGACCAGCAAAATCGCCTTCCCCGCATCGCGCAGGGCGACGATTTGCTTGTGGATGAATTCGATGGCCCCGATATCCACCCCCCGCGTCGGCTGGCCGATCAGCAACAGGTCCGGGTTACGCTCAATCTCGCGTGCCACAACGATCTTTTGCTGATTGCCGCCGGAAAAGGATTTGGCGGGCAGGGTCGGGATCGGTGGGCGAACATCGAAGCGTTCCATCTTGCGGGCAGTGTCGGCGCGCAGGGCGTCATTGTCCATGAACAGCGCGTTTTTCTGATACTCCGGCGCGTCGTGATAGCCAAAGGCCACATTCTCCCACGCCGCGAAATCCATGATCAGGCCAAGGTGCTGGCGGTCCTCTGGCACATGGGCGATCCCTGCCGCGCGGCGGCTGCGCCCATCGGCCCCGGCCCCGGACAGCGGCAGGTCCGCGCCGTTCAGCGTGACCCGACCCGAGGCGCGGGCAATGCCGCCCAAAGCCTCTAGCAGTTCCGACTGCCCATTCCCGGCAACGCCTGCAATCCCCAGAATCTCACCCGCTTTGATGTCAAAGCTGACACTCTTCAGCCGGATCACCCCGTGTTCATCGGTGACCGACAGGTTTTCCACCGACAGCACCGTCCGCCCCACGGTCGGCGGGGCCTTTTCCACCTCAAGCAAGACCTTGCGGCCCACCATCAACTCGGCCAACTCCTCGGGGCTGGTTTTCGCCGTCTTGACCGTGCCGACCATCGTGCCGCGCCGCATGACGCTGACGTTGTCGGTGGTTTCCATGATCTCACGCAGTTTGTGGGTGATCAGGATCACCGTCTTTCCTTGATCACGCAGACCGCGCAGGATGCGGAACAGGTGATCCGCCTCGGCGGGCGTCAACACACCCGTCGGTTCGTCCAAGATCAGGATATCGGCCTGCCGATACAGCGCCTTGAGGATTTCCACCCGCTGCTGATGGCCGACCGAAAGCTCTTCGATCACCGCATCGGGATCGACGTCCAACTCATATTCCCGCGACAGGTCCCCCAGAACCTTGCGCGCCTTGGACAGGGAACCCGCCAGCATCGCGCCCTCTTCGGCACCAAGGATGACGTTTTCCAGCACGGTGAAATTCTGCACCAGCTTGAAATGCTGGAACACCATCCCGATCCCCGCCCGGATGGCGCTTTGGCTGTCAGGGATGGTCGTCGGGGTGCCGTTGATCAGGATCTCACCCGAGTCGGCGCGGTAGAACCCATAGAGGATCGACATCAGCGTGGATTTGCCCGCGCCATTTTCGCCGATGATCCCGTGGATCGTGCCCTTTGGCACGGCGACGGAAATATCCTTATTCGCCTGCACCGGACCGAAGGCCTTGGAGATGCCTCTCAGTTCGATGGCATAGCCACCCTGCGCCATGTGGTCCCCCTGTTCTTGTCGCGGCGCGCTGCGGCGGTATCCGCCGCGCGACGACGGCTTTGCGCCGCTTGTCCGCCTTTAGCAAACATGCCGCGCCAAATCCTTGGCGCGGCATGTCCATGGTCATGCCGTCAGACGATCAGAACGTCGCTGCCGGGCAGGTATTGTCGGACATGTAGTCGTGCACGACCAGCTCGCCCGACTTGATCTTGGCGGCGGCTTCGTCAACCTTGGCCTGCATGTCGGCGGTCACCAGCGAGGCGTTGTTTTCGTCCATCGCATAGCCCACGCCGTCATTGGCCAGACCCATGACGTTGATGCCGGCCTTCAGATCAGCGCCTTCCTTGAACGCCTCATAGACCGCGTTGTCCACGCGCTTGAGCATCGAGGTCAGGACCTTGCCGGGGTGCATGTAGTTCTGGTTGCTGTCCACGCCGATCGACAGGATGCCTTCGTCGGCAGCCGCTTGCAGAACGCCCACGCCGGTGCCGCCTGCCGCTGCATAGATCACATCCGCGCCTTGGGCTTTCTGGCCCTTTGCCAGTTCCGCGCCCTTGACCGGGTCATTCCATGCCGCCGGGGTGGTGCCGGTCATGTTCAAAACGACGGTCGCATCGGGGTTCACAGCCTTGACGCCCTGCGCATAGCCGCAGCCGAACTTGCGGATCAGCGGGATGTCCATGCCGCCGATGAAGCCGACAGTGCCGGATTTCGACGCCAGACCGGCCAGCATGCCGACGAGGTACGATCCTTCGTGTTCGTTGAACACGACCGATTTCACGTTGGGCTGATCGAC
>CALRPK020000018.1:0-10536 GCA_943370015.1 Paracoccus haematequi | reverse complement strand
TCGACGGCGGCACCATCGGCAATGCCTCTTTCGTGGCCATCCCCTTCAACGCCAATGCCCGCGCAGGGGCACAGGTGGTGGCAAACCTGATCCTGTCGCCCGCAGTGCAAGCCCGCGCGCAAGACCCTGCGATCCTTGGCTTTCAGACCGTGCTGAACCTTGCGGCGCTCACGCCCGAGGATCGCGCAAGGTTTGACGCGCTGTCCTTGGGCGTGGCGACCTTGTCGCCCGCCGACCTTGGCCCCGCACTGCTGGAGCCGCATGCCAGTTGGATGACCCGCATCGCCGCCGATTGGACCGCGCGTTACGGGGTTGCGCAGTGACGCCAGCCGTCATTCTGCGGCAATTGCCGCGAGTGACCGTGGCGGTGATGGCCCTGCCCGTGCTGGCGGGGCTCTTGGGCACGCTGATCCCGGCCTTTGACGGCGGGTTTCAACGGCTGGCCGATTGGCCGGGACTGCGGGCGGCGATGGGGCTGTCGCTGGTCACGGGCTTTGCGGCCACCGGCCTGTCGCTGGCGGTGGCGCTGCTGCTGACGGCAGCGCTTCATGGCACGCCCGCCTTTGGCTGGGTGCAACGCCTGCTTGCGCCAGTGCTCTCCCTGCCCCATGCGGCGGCTGCGCTGGGGCTGGCCTTCCTGCTTGCACCTTCGGGTTGGATCGCGCGCGCCCTCTCACCTTGGGCCACGGGGTGGGTGGTGCCGCCGGACCTGATGACGCTGAACGATCCCGGAGGGGTGGCGCTGATCCTTGGGCTGGTGGTCAAGGAGGTGCCGTTTCTGTTGCTGATGATCCTGTCCGCCCTGCCGCAGACCGATGCCGCGCGGCGGATGATGCTGTGCCGGACCTTGGGCTATGGGCAGGTGCGGGGTTTTGTTCTGACCGTTCTGCCCGCGCTTTATCCGCAACTGCGCCTGCCCATCTATGCCGTGCTGACCTATTCCATGACGGCGGTCGAGACGGCGCTGATCCTTGGCCCGACCTTGCCGCCCTCGCTCTCGGCGCAGGTGGTGCTGTGGATGAACGCGCCCGATCTGCAAGGCCGGGGCTTGGCGGCGGCGGGGGCGGTGGTGCAATTGGCCTTGGTGGTCGGGGCGCTGCTGGTCTGGCGGGCGGGGGAAATTCTGGCCCGCGTGGCGCTGCATCCTGTGGCGGCCACTGGGCGGCGCGGGGTCTGGCTGGACCGACCCTTTGCCCTGCTGGCCCGCGTGCTGGGCGCTGGCTTGGCGCTGACCATGGCGGCGGCACTGGCGGGATTGGCGCTTTGGTCGGTGGCGGGGCAATGGCCGTTCCCCGAGGCTGTGCCGCAATCCCTGAGCATTGCCACATGGTCCCGCGCCCTGCCCGACCTGCGCGAAAGTGCCGCCGTCACGCTGGGCATCGCAGCGCTATCGACCACGGCCGCCTTGGCGCTGGTGCTGGGCTGTTTGCAGGCCGAGCATCGCTTTGCCCTGCATCCCGGCGCGGGGGCGATGTGGCTTTTGTATCTACCGCTGTTGATGCCGCAGGTCGCGTTCCTGCCGGGGGTGCAGATGCTGGCGTTGCAGGCCGGGCTGGGGGGCACGGTGCTGTCGGTGGCGCTGCTGCATCTGGTCTTTGTGCTGCCTTATGTGTTCCTGTCCCTGTCCGCCCCGTTCCGGGCATGGGACAGGCGCATTGCCACGGCGGCGGCGGCTTTGGGGGCATCCCCGGCGCGCGTCTTTTGGCACTTGCGCCTGCCGATGCTGATGGCCCCGGTGCTGACGGCGGCGGCGGTGGGGATGGCGGTGTCAATCGGGCAATATCTTCCAACATTGATCGCCGGGGGCGGACGGGTTGAGACGGTCACGACCGCCGCTGTGGCCCTTGCCTCAGGTGGGAACCGGCGGCTGATCGGGGCTTATGGGCTGATGCAGATGGTGCTGCCTGCGCTTGGATTCGGGCTGGCGCTCGCCCTGCCCGCGCTGGTCTGGCGCAATCGGCGGGGGATGCGTGCATGACGGCGGCTTTGGCCTTGGATCAGTTTCGGGTGAGGTTAGGGGATCAATCCGTGGTGCAACTGGACGTCAGCGTCCAACCCGGAGGGGTCTTGACCCTGATGGGGCCATCCGGCAGCGGAAAATCCACCGCGCTGGCGGCGATGATCGGCACACTTGCGCCGCCGTTCCGACAGACGGGGCGCATCTGGCTCGCAGGCAAGGATATCACCGCCCTGCCCACCCATGCGCGGCGGATTGGTCTGATGTTTCAGGATGATCTTCTGTTCCCGCATTTGTCTGTCGGCGGCAATCTGGCCTTTGCCCTGCCGCCCTCGGTCCGGGACCGCGCCCGCGTGGTGGGCCGGGCACTGGAAGAGGCTGGCCTTGCCGGTTTCGCCCCCCGCGACCCGGCCACCCTATCCGGCGGGCAACGCGCGCGGGTGGCGCTGCTGCGCACATTGTTGGCCGAACCCAAGGCGCTGCTGCTGGATGAGCCGTTCTCGCGCCTTGATGCCGGGTTGCGCGGGCAGATCCGCGCCTTTGTCTTTGACCAAGCCCGCGCGCGGGGTCTGCCGGTGGTGCTGGTGACCCATGATATCGAGGATGCCCGCGCCGCAGGGGGGCGGGTGCTGACACCCTTGGGGCAGACCGTTGGCATCGGTCCCGCGGCGGTTTAGGTTAGGCCGATGTTTGTGGTGAAAGGTGCCCCGATGCTGCGTCCTGTTGCGATCTCGCTTGGCCTAAGCGCCCTGCTGTCGGCCTGTATCGTGGTGCCGATTCCCGTGCCCGGTGGTCTGGGGATGGCCTCGCGCCCGGTGGACCTGTCCAGCCCGCCACATGCTTGCCCGGTCAACGCGGAAACCGAAGGCGCTGGCCCCGCCGGTCTGGCCGGGCTGAACGCCGCCCGCGCATCGGCAGGATTGCCCGGTCTATCACTGGCCCCGCGCCTGACACGTGTGGCGCAAAACCACTCTTGCGATCAGGCGGTGAGCATGAAGATGGGCCATGTCGGATCAGACGGTGCCGATCTGCGCAAGCGGTTGGACCGGGGCGGCGTTTCGGGCAATGCTTGGGCCGAGAATGTGGGGATGGGACAGCGCAGCGTGGATGAGATGGTGGCGGCTTGGCTGACCTCTCCCGGTCACCGCGCCAACATCCTGAACCCGCGCTATGGCGCGGCGGGTCTGGCGGTGTCGCGCGATGTGACCGGGCAGCCCTATTGGACGCTGGTCTTGGCGGATCGTCCCTAACGGTCCAACACTCAGCGCATCAGCGTCAGATCCGCCCGCAACCCGCCCAGCCGTGCCGAATCCCCCAGCCGCAACGACCCACCGTGGCTGCGGGCAATGTCGGCGGCGATGGTCAGGCCCAAGCCCACGCCGCCACCCCGGTTCGGATCGCGCGCCGCGTCCAGCCGGGCAAAGGCCGTCATCGCCTCGTCGCGTTTGTCGGCGGGAATGCCGGGGCCGTCATCCTCGACCGTGATCTTCACGCTGCGCTCTGTCAGGGTCACCGACACCTCGGCCCGGCTGCCATGGCGCACGGCATTGCCGATCAGGTTTTCGACGGCCCGTGTCACCGCCTGCGCGCGCAGGGTGACCATGCCCTGCCCCTCGCTCGCCACCAGCACGACCGCCTGCCCCGCGCGTTCGGCATTCTCGATCACGCGTCGCACCAGCGCAAAGGGATCAACCGTCACTGATTCTTCGGTGGCATCACCGCGCACGAAGGACAGGAATTCATCGACCAGACGCTCCATATCCACCACGTCACCTTGAAGGGCACGGGTGTCCTCATCATCCTGCATCAACGACAGCCCCAGTTTCAGCCGCGTCAGAGGCGTGCGCAGGTCATGGCTGATGCCGGACAGCAAGAGCGTGCGCTGTTCGATCTGCCGCTCGATCCTTGCGCGCATGTCCAGAAAGGCCAACCCCGCCGCCCGCACCTCTGTCGCGCCACGGGGACGGAAGGGAATGGTTTGCCCCTTGCCAAAGGCATCCGCCGCTTCGGCCATCTGCTTGATCGGGCGCAACTGGTTGGACAGGAACAGGAACGCGATCACCGTCATCAGGGCCGAGGTGACCAGCATCAACACCAGCAACTGATGCGGGTTAGAGGCCGACAGCCGCCCCCGGTCTACCGTCAATTGCAAGGTGCCCCATTCCGTTGCCACCGTCGTGCGCACCCCGTTGCGCACTACCAAGAGATCGACTGGGCCGATATCGGGCACCAGCACCCGCAATTGCCGGATCAGAACCTTGCCCGACAGATCATAGAACGCCACCTGATCGCCGTCCGGAACCGCCGCCGTGGCGGGCAGACGCGAGGATATGGCCAACGGCCGCGTCATCGCCGTCAGCCGTTCCCGCGCCTCGGCCAAGGATGGCGCGCTGTCCACCTCGGACCGCAGCAGCCGGACCTCACGCGCGACGCTTTCGGTCATCTGCTCGGTCACGCGTTCGAAATGGCGCTGGATGAAAGTGATGGACACGACCAATTGGATCGTGACGATGGGCACGATCAGGATCAGGGCGGCGCGGCCATACAGGCTGCGGGGCAGGAAACTCAGGCGGCGCATGGGGCCACCCTAACGCCGCACAGAGGGCAAGGAAAGGGCAACACATGGAGGTGATCACCACCGCCGCGCGCATCCGTCTGGTGCGGGCGCAGAACCCCTCGGCCCTGACCGGGACGGGCACAAACACCTGGCTGCTGGGTGAGGGTCGCGTGACCCTGATCGACCCCGGCCCCGCCCTGCCCGACCATCTGGCCGCCATCCTAGCGGCGGTTGATCCGTCAGAGCGGATCGACCGCATCCTTGTCACCCATGCCCATCTGGATCACAGCGCCCTGACCGGGCCCTTGGTGCAGGCGACCGGGGCCCCGGTGCTGGCCTTTGGCCGGGCCGAGGAGGGCCGCAGCGCCGTGATGCAGGCGTTGCTGGCCGATGGCTTCACCGGCGGCGGCGAAGGCGCGGACAGCGCCTTTGTGCCGGACACGCGGCTGATGGACGGTGACCGTCTGGACTTGCCCGGCCATGGGGTTGAGGTTGAGGTGCTGCACACCCCCGGCCACATGGGCGGCCATCTGGCCTTTGCCTTGGGCGATGTGCTTTTTTCCGGCGATCATGTGATGGGATGGGCCAGCACGCTCGTCTCGCCCCCGGATGGCGATATGGCGGCCTATATGAAGTCCCTCTCGCGCCTGTCTGCACGGACATGGTCACGCTTTCTGCCGGGCCATGGCGAGGCGGTGGAAGACCCCGCCACCCGCCTTGCCGACCTGACCGCCCACCGCCGCCAACGCGAGGCGCAAATCCTGTCCGCCCTGCAAGACCGCCCCGACAACGCCACAGGTCTGGCCGCCCGCATCTATTCCGATACCCCTGCGGCATTGCTGGGGGCTGCCAGCCGCAACGTCCTTTCGCATCTCATTGATCTGTCAAGCAGAAATCGGATCAGGACAGCAGAACGCCCCAGCCTTTCCGCCCATTTTCACCCGGTCTGAAATTTCTCACATTTTTCCCGCCAGACCCCTTGCGACCCCCAAAACCCACCGCTATACACCCCCTGGTGTTCCGGCGTAGCTCAGCGGTAGAGCAGTTGACTGTTAATCAATTGGTCGTAGGTTCGATCCCTACCGCCGGAGCCATAATCCCTGAAAGATCAAGGATTTGCAGAAGCCCCTTCGGGGGCTTTTTGCATTCTTGGGCGTGATGTTACGCTATCATTGTCCAAGGTGCGCGCTGATGCGCGTGGCGGCCAAACGGCTTTGGCAAGGAACAGTGCTTCACCGTTTCCGCCTGCGCGTTTCTTTCCAAACCTATCACTGTCGATAGCCCCTATTTCCGCGCCTTGCAGGTCTCAGCACGCAGCCATTTGGCTGAACTGCAGTCAAACCGACGCGCCCCCTGTCCGTCCGAGGCCGCAAAAGAAAAAGCGCAGCCGAAGCTGCGCTTTTTGCAAAACTCGAACCGTTCCCGGTCTGGGACAGATCAGCGCTTGCTGAACTGGAAGGACTTGCGGGCCTTGGCCTTGCCGTACTTCTTGCGTTCCACGACGCGGCTGTCGCGGGTCAGGAAGCCTGCGGCTTTCAGCGCACCGCGCAGGGCGGGCTCATACAGCTGCAGCGCCTTGGAGATGCCGTGCTTGACCGCACCGGCCTGACCGGACAGGCCACCACCGGCGACGGTGGCGAAAACGTCAAACTGGCCTTCGACATTGGCGATGGTGAAGGGCTGCTTCAGGATCATCTGCAGCACGGGACGGGCGAAATAGACCGCCATTTCCTTGCCGTTGACGATGACCTTGCCCGAACCCGGCTTGACCCAAACGCGGGCGACGGCGTCCTTGCGCTTGCCGGTCGCATAGGAACGGCCGAGCGAGTCGCGCTGCGGGGTTTTCGGAGCAACTTCGACAGCGGCCGGAGCCGAGCCGGAGACAACCGATTTCAGATCGTCCAGAGACTTGATGTCAGACATGATCAGGCGCTCCGCGTGTTCTTCGGGTTCAGGGCCGCGAGGTCCAGAACGGTGGGCTGCTGGGCTTCGTGCGGATGCTCGGCCGACGCGTAAACGCGCAGGTTGGTCATCTGCTGGCGGCCCAGACGGTTGCGGGTGATCATGCGTTCGACAGCCTTGACCACCACACGCTCGGGGTGGGCACCTTCGAGGATCTGCTTGGCAGTCCGCTGCTTGATGCCGCCCGGGTGTCCGGTGTGCCAGTAATAGACCTTGTCGTTGCGCTTGTTGCCGGTCATCTGGATCTTGTCCGCATTGATCACGATGACATTGTCACCCATGTCCATATGCGGGGTGAAGGTCGGCTTGTTCTTGCCGCGCAGGATGTTTGCGACGATCGTGGCGAGGCGGCCCAGAACGATGCCTTCGGCATCGATCAGGATCCACTTCTTCTCGATATCCGCAGGCGTTGCGGTGAAGGTTTTCATCTTGAACCCTATGAGTGAAGCGAGGGATATCCCCAGGAAGCTTGGATGGGGGCTTATCGCGTAAGGGCAGCGCAGCGTCAAGCGCCGGAAGGGGAATTGTTTACTGCGTTTTCAGTGGGTTATGAAAACGGTATAATGATACCCCATGTTTTTGGCCTCTGGCGACCCCGAATTTTCTGCGAAAATTCCCGTCACACCCCCGCATCGCCGCAGCCCTGATTTTTCGCAGAAAAATCGTGGGGCTGTCAGCGCAGTTTCGGCGGTCGCGCCGGATCGCTGCCCGGAGCCATCGGTGCGACCGGTTCCGCGCGGACCGGCGCGGGCAGGTCAAACCTGAGTGCCACGCGCGCCATCGCCGCTGTCGCCGGATCATCGCCTGCGACAAAGGCCACGTCCATTTCCCCGGCGTCGATGCCCGAAAAGGCCAGCGCCTCACCGGCGGCCCGTGCGAGTGCATCCTGGGCACCGGGTGCGGCATCGACAAAGGCCAGCATATGGCCGCGCCGTCCGCCCTGATAAGTCACCCCTGCCAGCAGCGCGGCCCCGGCAAGGCCACCGGCCCGCGCGAGTTTGGCGTCGAGCCCCGCCACAAGGGCTTGCGGCAGGCCTTTGGGGGCGTGGAAGGCTTCGGGCAAAGCCTCAACCACCTCCGGTGCAGCGTCCAGCATCTCGGCCAGCCAATCCACGGCCTCGGGCGGCAGGACCAGTTCGGACGGAGCGCCGCCAAGGTTGATGCCCAGCCCGATCCCCTGCCCAGCCAGCATCCGCGCCACCACCCGGCCCGGAAGGGCGGCATAGGGCGCAATGCCCCCGGCAAAGGCGGACATCCGTTCCTCTAGGTCAAAGACCAGCACGATGGGGCCATCTTCCAGCGGGAACAGGCGCGGCTTCAGCGTATCGCCCTGCGCCTCTTCTTCCAGCATCAGGAACATCTCGCCATCGGCGAGGCGTTCGTAAAAGCCAAGGCGGCGATCCTCATCCTCGGCCATGGCAAGGTAGGCGGCATCCAGCGGGGTCATGCGTCATCCTTCAGCACGGCGCGCAGGGTGCTGCGCAATTCGGGAACGAGGTCGGAGTCGAACCACGGGTTCTTCCGCAGCCACCCCGTATTGCGCCACGACGGATGCGGCAAGGGCCAGACGCCCCGCGCGGCATGGCTGCGCCAATCCGCCACCTGTGCGGCGACGGGACCGGGGCCGATGTGCCAGCGCATGGCGGCCCCACCCACCGCCAGCGTCAGGCGCAACTTGGGCAGGCTGGCCAGCACCGAAGCGCGCCATGTCTGGGCGCAGATCGGCGGCGGCGGAAGGTCCGCGCCCTTGGCATCATAGCCCGGAAAGCAGAAGGCCATTGGCACGATGGCCACGCGGGACAGGTCATAGAACTCCGCCTCGCTCAGCCCCGTCCAATCGCGCAGCCGGTCGCCAGAGGCATCGGTGAAAGGCCGACCCGAGGCATGGACCCGCGCCCCCGGTGCCTGCCCGGCAATCAGGATGCGGGCAGAGGGCGCAAACCATGCCACCGGGCGCGGCGCATGGGCGGTGGCCGTGGCGGCGAAGCGGTCAGCGCAAAGCCGACAGGCGGTGATCCTTTGGGCAAGGGGGATGGGTTCGGACTGCATCCCGCCAAGATGGCCCTGCCATGGCGGCAGCGCAACACCTGGCGGCGAAAGGCTTTCCCGCCCTTGCGATGGCGCAAACCCACCGATAGCCCAAGCGCACGACTCCCAAGAAAGCGGTGTCTGCCGATGTATCGCGTCTCTCCCTTTGTCCGCCGTTTTGCCTGGGCGCTGTTGGGCGGTGCCGGGGTGGCCACGGTCTGGGTCAACCTGTCCCCGGCCAGCTATTACGACATGATCGAATGGCGCTTTCTGGACCGTGAGATGGTGGCGGCGCTTCCCGGCGCAGGGGCCCTGCCCGAGACCTTCCTGCTGACGCCGCTGACGCTGGTGTCGGATGTGCTCATGGCGCTGTTCCTGTTCTTCGTGGGCAAGGAATTGTGGGAAGCCTTGGTGCTGGAGCGCGGCGCGCTGACCGGACGGCAGGCGCTCCTGCCTGCGTGGGGCGTGGCGGGTGGCATGCTGGGGGCGGTGCTGTTCTGGGTGCTGTGGTCGGGTCTGTTTGAAACCGCCGAAGAGGCCGGGTTCTGGACCGGATGGCCGGTGCCTTTGGGGTCGGACATCATCATCGGCTATGTCATCGCGCGGGCGGTGTTCGGCGCGGGGCATCCGGCGCTGCATCTGTCGCTTCTGACCAGCATCGCCAGTTCCTTGGCCGGGCTATTGCTGGCAGGCGTTGCTGATGTGGGCTTTGGCCTTTCCCTGCTGTGGTTGCTGCTGCCCTTGGGTGCCACGCTTTGGGCTTGGCTTGCCTATGGCCGCCCCGATCCTGCCGCGCCGGAACGGGTGCGCCGCCGCAGTCTTGCGCTTTGGCCGTGGCTGTTGGCAGGGGCGGCAAGCTGGATCGGCGTCGCGGCGGCGGGTCTGCCGCCTGCGCTTGGCCTCTTGCCGGTGATCCCTGCCATTCCCCATGCCGACCGCGCCTTTGGCCTGTTCGCCGAGGCTGAGGAATTCCTGCACGATCCCCTGAACCGGCTGAGCCATCTGTTGGTGAAACCGCTGGCGGTGATCCTGTTCGCCTTTGGCCTGACGCGCGGCGGGGTCGACCTTGGCGCATTGGCCCCCACCACGGGCAGCGTTCTGGCCGCGCTGTGGATCGGCAAGCCCTTGGGATTTTTGGCCGGGGCACTTCTGGCGGCGTTGCTGTTCCGGCTGGACCTGCCGCGCGGGGTGCGGCTGTCGGATCTTGGGCTGGTGGCGCTGATCTCGGGCGTGGGGTTCACCCTGCCCCTGCTGGCACTGGACAGCGCCCTGCCGGGCGGTGCCATGGCCGAGGCGGCCAGGATGGGGGCCGCGCTGTCGCTTTTGATGTCTGTGCTGGTGATCGCGCTCGCCCGGTTGCGCCCGCCCACCCAGACGCGCCGCGCGAAAACGTGAACCATTCGCCAGACTGTATTGTCAGCCGCCCCGATCTTCCGACATAATCCTGCCCCAATGGGGGGCTAGGCCCGCCCTGTGGTCTGTCTGCGTCCCGCCTGCGGGGGGCATCTTCCCGCCTTTGGGGACAGGCGCGATAACCGGGGGCGATCCCGGTCTGGCCCGTGGAGGTTGAGGGCGCAAGGTGCTTGAGTTCGAGAATGTCAGCAAATCCTTCTGGGCGGGCAAGTCGCGCAAGGTGATCCTTGATCGCGCGTCCTTTCGGGTGGACCTTGGCAATTCGCTGGGAATTCTCGCCCCTAATGGCACTGGCAAGACCACGCTGATCAACATGATGGCCGGTCTGGAAAAACCTGACGAAGGCCGGATCACCCGCCGCGCCCGCATTTCTTTCCCGCTGGGGTTCATGGGGGGCATCGTCAGCCGCCATACCGCCACGGAAAACAGCCGCTATATCGCGCGGCTTTATGGGCTTGATCCGGACTATGTCGAAAGCTTCTGCCGCTGGGTCTGTGACTTGGGCGATTATTTCGATATGCCCGTCGGGACCTATTCTTCCGGCATGCGCGGTCGTTTCTCTTTTGCACTGCTGCTTGCGCTGGATTTCGACATCTATCTGATCGACGAAGGCATGCCG
>CALRPK020000017.1:0-10954 GCA_943370015.1 Paracoccus haematequi | reverse complement strand
AACACCCGCTCTGCTGTGGCTGGCGCGTCCAATGCGGGATAGGCCCCCTCGCCACAACCCGCCACCGCATCCGACAGCGCATAGAGCGCCGAGATGCCCAGCATAAACGGCGGCTCACCCACGGCCTTTGATTTACCGATGGAATCCTCGCGGTTGGGACGATCCCACAGCGCCACATTGAACACGCGCGGACGGTCCGAGCAGGCTGGAATTTTGTATGTGCTTGGCGCATGCGTCGCCAACCGCCCCTTGCCGTCCCACACCAATTCCTCGGTCGTCAGCCAACCCGCGCCTTGGACATATGCCCCTTCGACCTGCCCGATATCCAAGATCGGGTTCAGGCTGGTCCCTGTGTCATGCAACAGGTCCGCCCGCAGGATGCGGTTTTCGCCGGTCAGGGTGTCAATCACCACCTCTGTCACTGCCGCACCGTAAGCGAAGTACAGGAACGGACGCCCCTGCCCGCGCACCCGGTCCCAAGTGATTTTAGGCGTGGCATAAAACCCGGTTGAAGACAGTGACACCCGCGCCTGATAGGCCCAGACGGCAACCCGGTCAAAGGCGTATTCCTCACCCGCCACCCGCACCATGCCATCTTGAAAGCGCACCTTGGTCACCGGCACCTGATGCTTTTCGGCGATGAAAGCCGCCATCCGGTCCCGCACCGTCTCTGCTGCCGCCTTGGCCGCCATGCCGTTCAGGTCAGACCCCGAGGAGGCTGCGGTGGCCGATGTATTCGGCACCTTCGCGGTATCCGTCGCCGTGATCTTCACCGCTGCCGGATCAACGCCAAACACCCCCGCCACCACCTGCGCGACCTTCTGGAACAGACCCTGACCCATCTCGGTCCCGCCATGGTTCAAAAGGATCGAGCCATCCTGATAGACATGGACCAGAGCCCCCGCTTGGTTCAGGTGCGTCAGCGTAAAGGAAATCCCGAACTTTACCGGCGTCAGCGCAATCCCACGCTTCAGCACAGGGCTGCCCGCGTTCCATTCCGCAATCGCCGCCCGCCGCGCGCGGTAATCGGAGGTCCGCTCCAATTCGGCGGTCAGCTCATGCAGCACGAAATCCTCGACCGGCATATGAAACGGCGTGGTTTGCACCGCCCCATCCGCCGCCAAAGCATGAGACCCCACCGATGCGGCCCGCCCGCGCGAGGTCAAATCCCCTTCACCCTGCCCCGTCTTCTCTGCGGAAATATCCTCGGGGGGTGCGGGGGGCAGACGGCCCCCCGTCTCCGCCACATCCACCATCGCGCGGTAGAAATTCACGCGCCGCACATCCAGCGGATCACGTCCAAGGGCATGGGCGATGTGGTCCATCACCCGTTCGATCCCGATCACCCCTTGCGGTCCACCAAAGCCGCGAAAGGCGGTGGCGCTGGTCGTGTTGGTCTTCAACCGATGGCTTTCGATCCGCACGGCAGGCAGGTGATAGGCGTTGTCGGCATGCAGCATGGCGCGGTCGGCCACGGGCAGGGACAGGTCCATCGACCAACCGCAACGGAAGAGGTGGGTAAACTCCACCCCCGTCAGCTTGCCCTGATCGTCAAACCCCGCGCGATAGAGGATGCGCAGATCGTGCCGCTTGCCGGTGATGACCATGTCATCGTCGCGGTCATAGCGCATCTTGCAGGGCCGCCCGGTGCGCGCTGCCGCCACGGCACAGGCGATGGCCAGCCAGTTGCCCTGACTTTCCTTGCCGCCAAAGCCGCCGCCCATGCGGCGCACCTCAACGCGCACGGCGCTCATCGGCAGATGCAGGGCGTGGGCGACTTTGTGCTGGATCTCGGTCGGGTGCTGGGTCGAGGACAGCACCACCATATCCCCGCCATCCTGCGGCAGGCAGGCGGCGACTTGGCCTTCAAGGTAGAAATGCTCTTGCCCGCCGACCTCAAACCGTCCCTTTACTTGGTGCGGGGCAGAGGCGATGGCAGCAGCAGTGTCGCCCTTGGTCCAGATCACCGGGCCATTCTCGAACCGGCTGTTCGCGGCAAGCGCGTCGTCCACGGTCAAAAGGGCCGGGAGTTCGCGATACTCCACCCGCCCCAAACGCGCGGCGCGGCGGGCGGCGTGGTGGCTGTCAGCGACCACGATGAAGATCGGCTGACCGACGAAATGCACGGTTCCGGTCGCCACCAGCGGTTCATCCCCCAGCGAGGGCGAACAATCCGGCACGTGATCGAAATCCTCCGCCGCATAGACCGCGACAACGCCGGGCGCGGCGCGGACGGCAGAGAGGTCCATCGACAGGATTTCCCCATGCGCGACGGTGGACAGGCCAAAGGCCAGATGCAGCGCATTGGCTGGCAGCGGGATGTCATCGACATAGCGCGCCTGACCCGTCACATGCAGCGGGGCGGCGTCGTGGGGCAGGGATTTTCCCATGCTCATGGCTGCACCTCCAGCACCGAAATCGGGGTGCCGTTCAGGTCGTGGAAATAGCGGGTCAGCAGGTTTTGCGCGGCGGTCAGACGATAGGCGGCACTGGCGCGCATATCCGACAGCGGAGTGAAATCGGCGGCAAAGGCGTCGTGGGCGGTCGTCAGGGTCGCCGCATTCCACGGCTGGCCGATCAGCGCGGACTCTACCGCCGCCGCGCGTTTGGGGATGCCCGCCATGCCGCCAAAGGCGATGCGGGCATGGGTCACGATGCCGTCGGTCACGGTGACGTTGAAGCAGCCACAGACGGCAGAGATGTCCTGATCGAAGCGTTTGGAGAGTTTGTAGCAGCGCAAGTTCGGCGCGGATTCGGGGAAGGACACACCCGCCACAAATTCCCCCGGTTGGCGATCCTGCTTGCGATATTCAAGGAAGAACGACTCCAGCGGAATCGACCGCATTACATCGCCCCGACGCAGGTGCAACGTCGCCCCCAGCGCGATCAGCGCAGGCGGGCCGTCCCCAATGGGCGAACCGTTGGCGATGTTACCGCCGACGGTCGCCGCATTGCGGACCTGCTCACTGGCATAGCGGCGCAGCAACTCACCGAACGAGGGCAGAGTCGGTGCCACCGCCGCCCGCAACGTGGCGATGGTGACCCCTGCGCCGACATGCAGCATCCCGCCCTGCCGTTCGATCTGTTGCAGGTCGGTGACCCCGTTCAGGAAGGCCACTTTCGGAAGGTCGCGCATTTGCTTGGTGACCCAAAGCCCCACATCCGTGGCCCCGGCGATCAAGGTGGCGTCGGGGTTTGCCTGATACCATTCCGCGAGTTCGTCAGAGTTACTTGGGCGGAAAGCGTGCAGGGGGGCTGTCTGCCCCCCTCGGCCTGCGGCCTCTCCCCCTGAGGATATTTGAGCAGAGAAGACGGGCGCAGAAGAGAGCGCTTTTTGGTCAGCCGCCATCCACTCTGGCACAGGCGCTTTGGCGGCGGCTTCGGCGGCGCGGATAATCGGGGCATAGCCCGTGCAGCGGCAGAGGTTGCCTGCCAGCACATCATCATGATCCCTGCGGCCCTGCATCTGGCCCACGGCCATCGAGACGACGAAACCGGGCGTGCAGAACCCGCATTGCGATCCGTGGTGGTCCACCATCGCGGCCTGCACGGGGTGCATCTCACCCTTGGGGCCAGACAGCCCCTCAACCGTGCGGACGGCTTTGCCGTCGAGTTGCGGCAGGAACAGGATACAGGCGTTCAAGGCGCGCGATCCGGCGGCATCGGTGACCATCACCGTGCAGGCGCCGCAGTCGCCCTCATTGCAGCCCTCTTTCGTGCCGTTCAGGCCGCGCCCCTCGCGCAGCCAATCGAGAAGCGTGCGCGTCGGCGGCTGATCTGCCACGCACACCGGCGTTCCGTTCAACAGAAACGCGATCCCGGTCATGTCTCAACCCGCCGCCTTCTCCCCGTTTGAGGCGTTTTGCGTGGCCGCCCGATGCGGCGTAAAGCGGGCCACGCGCCCCCGGCCCTTGTTATGGCCTTGTTGTAGTCTTTCAGAAAGCCCTGCCCCTTGCCACAAGGCAAGCAGAACCTTTCTTGATCCGGACGAAGCAGTTTCAGCGATTGCCGAAAGAAGCGGCGGCCTTTCCCCCGGCGTGGCGTAAGGCTAGGCTGCGATCATGTCAAAACATGCCCCCCGATTCATCCATCTGCGCGTCCATACCGAACATTCGCTGCTGGAAGGCGCGGTGCCGGTGAAAAAGCTGGTCAAGCTCTGCGCCGAGGCAGAAATGCCCGCCGTGGCGGTGACCGATACGAACAACATGTTCGCGGCACTGGAGTTTTCGGTGACCGCGCAGGGGGCCGGGGTGCAGCCCATCGTGGGCTGTCAGGTGTCAGTGGCGCATGACCCCGCTAACCCCGGCGAACGCCCCCGCGCGCCGGCGCCCCTCGTCCTACTGGCGCAGGATGAGGCGGGGTATATGAACCTGATGAAGCTCTCCTCGCGCCTGTTTGTCGATGGCGCGATGGCGCGATCCGGCCAGCCGCAGGTGACGTTGGAGGAGCTTGAGGCGCTGACGGGTGGCCTGATCTGCCTGACGGGCGGCGCGGACGGGCCCGTGGGGCGGTTCCTGCAAACCGGCCAGAGCGCCAAAGCGCGCGCGCTGATGGAGCGTTTGGCGGCGGCCTTTCCGGGCCGGCTTTATGTGGAACTGCAACGCCACCCCGGCGAGGGCGGGAAACTGCCGCAGGCGGAGGCGTTGACCGAGCGTGGCTTTGTCGAGATGGCCTATGACATGGGTCTGCCCTTGGTGGCGACGAATGACGTCTATTTCCCGAAGTCGAGCATGTTTGAGGCGCATGACGCGCTGATCTGCATCGCGGAACGGGCCTATGTCGATCAGCAACAACCCCGCCGCCGCCTGACGCCGCAGCATTACTTCAAGTCTGAATCGGAAATGTGCGCCCTCTTCGCCGACCTGCCCGAAGCGTTGGAGAACACGGTCGAAATCGCCCGCCGCTGCGCCTTTGCCGCCTTTAAGCGCAAGCCGATCCTGCCGCGTTTTGCCGATGATGAGGTGCAGGAACTGCGCCGTCAGGCGAATGAAGGCTTGCAGGCGCGGCTGGCGGTGATCCCGCATTCGGCAACGGTGCAGGACTATCAGGACCGGTTGGATTTCGAACTCAGCATCATCGAAAAGATGGGCTTTCCGGGCTATTTCCTGATCGTGTCCGATTTCATCAAATGGGCCAAGCAGCATGACATTCCCGTCGGGCCGGGGCGGGGCTCGGGGGCGGGTAGCCTTGTGGCTTATGCGCTGACGATCACGGACCTTGATCCCTTGCGCTATGCCTTGCTGTTTGAACGCTTCCTGAACCCGGAACGCGTGTCGATGCCGGACTTCGACATCGACTTCTGCATGGACCGCCGCGAAGAGGTGATCCGCTATGTGCAAGAGCGTTATGGCCGCGAAAAGGTGGGGCAGATCATCACCTTCGGGGCGCTGCTGTCTAAGGCCGCGGTGCGCGATGTGGGGCGGGTGTTGCAACTCTCCTTCGGGCAGGTGGACCGGCTGTCCAAGATGATCCCTGTCGAAGGGGTCAAACCCGTCTCGATCACCAAAGCCTTGGCCGATGAACCCCGTCTGCGTGAGGCTGCGAAGGAAGAGGTCGTGGGGCGGCTTTTGAACTACGCCGAACAGATCGAGGGGCTGTATCGCAACGCCTCCACCCATGCCGCAGGGGTGGTGATCGGCGACAGGCCGCTGGATGAGCTGGTGCCGCTCTATCGTGATCCCGCGTCGGACATGCCCGCCACCCAGTTCAACATGAAATGGGTCGAAGCGGCGGGTTTGGTGAAGTTCGACTTCCTTGGCCTAAAGACCCTGACCGTGATCCAGAACGCCATGCAGCAAATCCGCGCCAGTGGGCGGGGGCTGCATCAGGCCCCGGATGGGCGGCAATTGTATGAACCCAAACCCGGGGTCGAGGATGACATCGGCCATATCCCGCTGGATGACGCCCCGACATATGAGCTTTACGCGCAGGCCAAGACGACGGCGGTGTTTCAGGTCGAATCCTCGGGCATGATGGATGCGCTGCGGCGGATGAAGCCGACCTGCATCGAAGATATCGTGGCCCTCGTGGCGCTCTATCGTCCCGGCCCGATGGAGAACATCCCGGTTTACTGTGAGGTGAAGCACGGCATCCGCCCGCTGGAATCCATCCACCCGACCATCGACCACATCCTGAAAGAGACGCAAGGGATCATCGTCTACCAAGAACAGGTGATGCAGATCGCGCAGGTCATGGGGGGATATTCCCTTGGCGGCGCCGACCTGCTGCGCCGGGCGATGGGTAAAAAGATCGCCGAGGAAATGGCCAAGGAACGGCCCAAATTCATCGAAGGCTGCAAGAAAACCCACAACATCGACGCCAAGAAATCGGGCGAGGTGTTCGATCTGTTGGAGAAATTCGCCAACTACGGCTTCAACAAATCCCACGCCGCCGCCTATGCCGTGGTCAGCTATCAGACCGCTTGGCTGAAGGCCAATCACCCGGTGGAATTCATGTCCGGGGTGATGAACTGCGACCTTCACCTGACCGAAAAGCTGGCCGTCTATAAGCGCGAGTTGGACAAGATGGGCGTCAAGGTGGTGGCGCCCTGCGTCAACGCCTCAGGCGCGGTGTTCAAGGTCCGCGATCAGGCGGTGGTCTATGCGCTGGGGGCGCTGAAAAACGTCGGCGTCGATGCGATGCGGCTGATTGTCGAAGCACGGGGCGAGAAACCCTTTGTCACCCTGTTCGACTTTGCCCGCCGGGTGGATTTGAAGCGGGTGGGCAAGCGGCCCTTGGAAATGCTCGCCCGTGCGGGGGCGTTTGACGCGCTGGACGCCAATCGGGCGCGGGTGTTTGACAGTCTAGACGCGCTGGTGGCCTATTCGGCGGCGATCCATGAGGCGAAGGCCTCCAATCAGGTATCCCTGTTCGGAGAGGCCGGGGCGGATATCCCTGAACCGCGCCTGCCCTTCCGCGATGACTGGCTGCCGGTGGAGCGGCTTGCGCAAGAGCATCAGGCGATTGGCTTCTATCTGTCGGGCCACCCTTTGGACGATTACATGCCTGCGCTGAAGCGCCAGTCGGTGATGACGCTGGCAGAGTTGACCGCCAAGGCGGCACGCGGGCCGGTCGTTGGAAAACTCGCGGGGTCGGTGTCGTCGCGACAGGAAAAGAAATCCGCCAAGGGCAACCGCTTTGCCTTTGTGCAACTGTCTGACCCGACGGGGCTCTATGAGGTCACGGTGTTCTCGGACACGCTGGAACAGGCGCGGGATTTTCTGGAACCGGGCAAGAACGTGGTGCTGACGGTCGAGGCGAACCTTGAGGGCGAGACGCTGAAACTTCTGGCCCGCAGTGCCGCGAGCATCGACACAGTGGCGGCAGAGGCCGGTGCATCGGCCTTGCGGATTCACCTGAACCGGGCGGAAGCAGCGGCATCGGTCGCGGCCTTGCTGGCGAAAGTCGAAGGCCGCAACCGGGCGCAGATCACGCTGACCGTGCCCGATGATCAGGGGCGCGAGATCGACCTTGTGCTGCCGCAGCCCTATCCGGTCACGCCACAGATCAAGGGGGCGGTGAAGGCGATCAACGGTGTGGTGATGGTAGAAGAGGTATGACGCGCAATTCTTCTGCGAAGAATTGAAGGCAGACGAATTTTCTCTCGAAAATTCAGATGCTTGGCAGAAGGATCGTCTCAGATTTTTCGCAAGAAAAATCGTCAGGTGCGCCGCAGGTAACGCATGCCCATCCGGGCGGCGAACACGCTCAGCACGATCCGCAACACATGGTGGACGGTGACGTAGACCACGCTCATGTTCAGGCTCAGCGCCACAAGGCTCATCTCCGCCAGCCCACCGGGGGCATAGGCGAGGAAGACCGCCGCCACGGGTTCCCCCACTAAGGGGGCCAAAGCGGCGGCGAAGGCAAAGGTGACCACCAGCGCGACGGCGGCATTCACGCTCGCCAGACGGATCGCGCGCAGCAGTACCCGGTGATCCACCCCGGCAAAGCGCGCGCCCAGACCGCAGCCCACCACCACCTGCGTCAGCCCCACCAGCCACGCCGGTGGAACGCCATGCACCAGACCCGCGCCATGGGCCAAGGCGGAAAACAGGATCGGGCCGGTCATGATAAAGGCCGGAAAGCGCAGCAACCGACCGACACCCACCCCGATCGCCCCGACGGCGATCAGGAACGCGACCTCCACAAGGGTCAGGGGCACATGGGCGGCGGGCAGGGTCGCCCCGCTGGCCGATCCGACCGCACCGCCGGTCAGCGCGGCAAAGATGAGCGGCACGAAGATGATCGTCAGAATCAGCCGCAGGAATTGCAGCACCGTCATCAGGCGGGCATCGCCACCAGCCTCTTCGCCCATCTGGACGGTTTCAATCAGTCCGCCGGGGGCCGCGCCGAAATAGCTTTCCACGCGCGGCAATCCGCCCCGGCGATAAATCAGATAGCCCACGCCATGCAGCACCGGCAGGAACAGGAACAACGCCAGCAGCGACGGCCCCCATGCCAGCGCTTGACCCACGACATCCGGGGTAAAGGCCCCACCAATCGACACCCCGATCACCGGCACGAAGGCAGAGCGCAGTTTCATCGGCAACAGGATGTGCCGCCCCAAGGGCCGCCAATCCAGCGCCGCCGCAGTTCCCGTGGTCAGCAAAGCGCCGAGCAGCAAGGCCAGCGGCAGGTGCAGTTGCAGCGCCGCCAGCCCCCCGGCGGCACCCAGCGCCAGCGTGAAGATCAGGGATAGGGTCCAGTTCACCGGATCACCAATGCGGCGGGCGGACATTGGCGGCGGGGCCTTCACCAGCCATCGCCTCACGTTCAGCCTCGCGTTCCACCAGCATCTGCACAAGGCGGGTCAGGCGGTCGATCTCTTTGGCCTGCCGCGCCACGACGTCTGACAGGTCATCGACCGCGCGGATCAGATGGGCAACACGCTCTTCCATCACCGGATTGTCCATGTGATCCCCTCTTTCCCGCTCTGCGCCTTGCCGCGCCTGCCCCCATCCGATACACGGGCGGCGACAAAAAGCGAAGGTCCGACCGATGGCACAGGACAAGACACAACGCCGCCCCCGCGCCGAAACCCCCAAGGGCTTTCGCGATTACTTCGGGGCCGAGGTGACAGAGCGCAAGGCGATGCTCGACAAGGTGGCGGAGGTCTATCACCGCTACGGCTTTGACCCCTTGGAAACCAGCGCGGTTGAAACGGTTGAGGCTTTGGGAAAGTTCCTGCCCGATGTGGACCGCCCGAATGAGGGTGTCTTTGCATGGCAGGACGAAGACGCCGATTGGCTGGCGCTGCGCTATGACCTGACCGCGCCTTTGGCTCGGGTGGCGGCGCAGTATCGCAACGACCTGCCCGCGCCCTATCGCCGCTATGCGATGGGACCGGTCTGGCGCAATGAAAAGCCCGGTCCGGGGCGGTTCCGGCAGTTTTATCAATGCGATGCGGATACGGTCGGCGCGCCTTCGGTCGCGGCGGATGCGGAAATCTGCGCGATGCTGTCGGATGCACTGGAAGTCGTCGGCATCCCACGTGGCGATTACATCGTGCGGGTGAATAACCGCAAGGTGCTGAACGGCGTGATGGAGGTTGCGGGGGTTCTCGATCCCACCGACCCCGAGCGCTTCGCGGCAGAACGCGGGATCGTGCTGCGCGCCATCGACAAGATCGACCGCTTGGGCGAAGGCGGCGTGCGCGCATTGCTGGGTGAGGGTCGCAAAGACGAGTCCGGCGATTTCACAAAGGGCGCGGGGCTGTCGGCAGAACAGGCCGAAGTGGTGATGGCCTTCATGGCCGCGCGCCGAGATAGCGGGGCCGAAACCGTGGCGCGGTTGCGCGACTTGGTCGGTGGGTCCGTCGTTGGTGGCGAGGGCGTGAATGAGCTGGAAACCATCGCCGACCTTCTGGACCGTCAGGGCTATGGTCCCGACCGCATCGTGATTGACCCCGGCGTCGTGCGGGGTCTTGGCTATTACACCGGCCCGGTGTTCGAGGCGGAATTGACCTTTGAAATCCTTGATGAAAAGGGGCGCAAGCGTCAGTTCGGCTCTGTCGCGGGCGGTGGGCGCTATGATGATCTGGTCAAGCGCTTTACCGGGCAATCGGTGCCTGCCACGGGGGTGTCCATCGGGGTGGACCGTCTGTTGGCCGCCTTGCGAGCTAAAGGGCGCGTCGGCGGCGATGCGGCGGGTCCGGTCGTCGTGACCGTGATGGACCGCGACCGCATGGCCGATTACATGGGCATGGTGTCAGAGTTGCGCTCCGCCGGGGTGCGGGCTGAGGTTTACCTCGGAAATCCCAAGAACTTCGGCAACCAGTTGAAATATGCCGACAAACGCGCCTCGCCCATCGCCGTGATCCAAGGCGGGAACGAGGCCGAAAAGGGCGTGGTCATCCTGAAGGATTTAGTGCTGGGCGCGCAGATTGCCCAGAACGCCACGCTGGAGGAATGGAAAGACCGCCCCGCGCAGGTCGAGGTGCCGCGTGCCGATCTGGTGGCAGCGGTGCGGAAGATGCTGGGGAAATGAGCGAACGGGCGGACAGAGGACCGACGCGGAGCGGTCCTGTGGACCGATCCGCCGGTCCGATTGCCGACGCGGCAACGCGGCGGCAAGTGGGGTGCAGCTTGCGCGAAGTTCGGGGCACGGGGCGCGCCTGCCCGGGTGGGCGCGTTTCCGCGCCCGCCAAGGGGCGGGCGGGCGCGGCCCGTGCTGGGGCAGCACGGGCGGGTCAGCGGAACCCGGTCGCGCAGCGCGCGTCGCGTGCCGCGCGCTTTGGCCAAGGGCAATGACGATGACCCCAAAATCCGCCATCCGCGCCCAAGCTGAAACCCTCTTTGCCGCCTTCTGCGCCGAAGGGGCTTTGCCGGTGGATGCCGATATACTGCTGCCCGCAGAAACCCTGCTCGACCTTTACGGCGAGGATATCCGCGCCCGCGCCTATGTCACCAACGACCCCATCCGGGGTGAGATGATGCTGCGCCCGGATTTCACC
>CALRPK020000016.1:0-11160 GCA_943370015.1 Paracoccus haematequi | reverse complement strand
CTGGCCCCAAGGATGAGGTGGTGTTTACCGAACATGGCTTTCTGATGTATCGCATCAGCACGCTTGCCGTCGGCGCGACCCCGGTTGAGGTGCGCGAACGTGACCGCACCACCGATGTGGACGCGATTCTTGCCGCCTGCAATCGTCGCACGCGGTTGGTGTTTCTGGCCAATCCCAACAACCCCACAGGCACCATGATCTCCATGGCTGAGGTTGAGCGTCTCGCCGCCAGCCTGCCCAAACAGGCGCTCTTGGTGCTGGACGGGGCTTACGCCGAATATGTGGAAAACTTCGACGGGGGTGCCGCACTGGTGACCCGGTCGGAAAACGTGTTCATGACGCGGACGTTTTCCAAGATTTACGGGCTTGGCGGACTGCGGATCGGCTGGGGTTATGGTCCGCGCGCCGTGATTGATGTGCTGAACCGCATCCGTGGCCCGTTCAACCTGTCCACCACCCAGCTTGAGGTGGCCGAAGCCGCCGTGCGCGATCAGGATTTCGTCAACCGCTGCCGCAACGACAACGCCCGCATGCGCCATTGGCTGGCCGAGGCGCTGGCAGAGTTGGGCATTCCCTCTGACACCTCGATGGCGAATTTTGTGCTGGCCCGTTTCGCCTCTGTAGATGAGGCTGAGGCCTGCGATACCTTCCTGCAATCCCAAGGTCTGATCGTTCGGCGGGTGGCCAGTTACAAGCTGCCGCATTGCCTGCGGATTACGGTTGGGGATGAGGCGTCGTGCCGCCGTGTTGCCCATGCCATCGGTCAGTTCAAGGGCGTGAAATGACCGCGCCGATTTATGACCGCGTGGCCCTGATCGGGCTTGGGCTGATTGCGTCCAGCATGGCGCTGGCGATCCGGCAGAACGGTCTGGCGCGCGAAATCACCGGCCACGCCAAATCGGCTGAGACTCGCGCCACGGCGCTGGAGATTGGCCTGTGTGACCGGGTGTTTGACTCGGCCGCCGATGCGGTCGAAGGCGCGGACCTTGTGGTTCTTTGCGTGCCGGTTGGCGCGATGGAAGATGTCGCCCGCGCCATTGCGCCCAAGCTGAAGGCGGGGGCCTGCGTTACCGATGTGGGTTCCGTCAAGCGCGCGGTGATCGAGGCGGTGGGTCCGCAACTTCCCGCCGATGTGGCCTTTGTGCCCGGCCATCCGCTTGCAGGGACGGAACATTCTGGCCCACGATCCGGTTTTGCGACGCTGTTCCAAAACCGCTGGTGCCTTTTGACCCCGACCGCGCAATCCACGCCCGATGCCATCGCCCGCCTGCGCGCGCTGTGGGAAGGCATGGGTGCCAATGTCGATGAGATGGACGCCGATCACCATGATCTGGTGTTGGCCGTGGTGTCGCATACGCCGCACCTGATCGCCTATACGATGGTGGGCGTGGCCGATCACCTGCGCCGGGTCTCGAATTCCGAGGTGATCCAGTATTCCGCATCCGGTTTCCGTGACTTCACCCGGATCGCGGCATCGGACCCGACGATGTGGCGCGATGTGTTCCTGACCAATAAGGATGCGGTCTTGGACATCCTCGGCCGCTTTACGGAAGAGCTTTTTGTTTTGCAGCGTGCCATCCGCATGGGGGACGGCGCGCATCTTCACGAGTATTTCACCCGCACCCGCGCCATCCGTCGCGGGATCATCGAGGCAGGGCAAGACACGGCGGCACCCGATTTCGGCCGCGTTGCCCCCTCAGGTGGTGGCGGTGGAAATCCCGCCTGATGCGGCGGGTCACGGCGCTGGCCGTGTCCTTTTTCCTGTCCTGTGCCAGTTGGGCTGGGGCAGAGGCGCCGATGACCTCACTTCGGCCCCAGCCCAATCCGGGCTATGCGGCTTTGCCACCCGTCACCACGATCACCACGGAAAACACCGCTGAACCCGGCGCGCTGCGGCCCCGTCCGCGTCCGCTCGTTGCGGATTTGCCTGCTGTGACCACGGTGACAACGGAAAACGAAACCACACCCGGTGCCTTGCGCCCGCGCCCGCGTCCGGCAGGATTGGCCCCGGCGGCCCCCGTCCGCATGGCGGTGATGGTGGCAGAGGCCGGGCCGAATGTGCTGCGCCCGAAACCGCGCCCGGACATGCTGTCAGCCATGCCCACGGCCAGCGCTGCCGCAATGCCCGCCGCCACACCCGAGGCCGCGCCAGAGCAACGCCGCAGCGGTGGCTTGTTTGGCGGGCTGTTCGGCGGCAACAAGAAGCCGCCGCGCAGCACCGCCCCTGTCGCTGGGTCCGTCTGCGGCGATCCTGCGATCCGGGGTGAGGATATCGCGCGGATCACCTCAAAGGTGCGGGGCTGCGGGATCGAAGAACCCGTGCGCGTCACCTCGATTGACGGTATCCGGCTGAACTCTGCCGCCACCATTGATTGCACTACCGCCACGGCGTTGCGGACATGGATTGCCCAAGGCTTGCGCCCCGCCTTCCGTGGGCGAGAGATCGTGGAACTGCGCATCGCCGCCAGCTACATCTGTCGCCCGCGCAACAACATCAAAGGCAACCGCATCAGCGAACATGGGCGCGGCAAAGCGGTGGATGTGGCGGGCGTGGTCTTTTCGGATGGCACCCTGATCACCGTGTCGGACAATTACGCGAAACTGCGCCGCCCACATAAGGCCGCCTGCGGCATCTTTGGCACGACGCTCGGCCCCGGTTCAGATGGCTATCACGAGGATCATCTGCACTTCGACACCGCCAGCTATCGCAGCGGCCCCTACTGCCGCTGATCGTCCAGCAAGGGTGCCGGGCCAAGGGGGATCGGGCCAAGGCGCATCCAGCCTTCGGACAGGACCAGCGGCATATCCAGCACCTCTGCCGTGCCGTTTTTGGCCATCACCTCCAGCGCGCGGGTGACGGTGGGGGCGACCTCGGGTTTGACCAGTTGCGCTGCGACCAAGACCGGCACCAAGTCGCGCCAGCCTGTCAGGCGCAGGTCGATCTGGCCTTCGGCAAAGCCCTGCGGATCGGGTTTCACCTCACCCGAGGCGGAGAGTACCAGATCGCCCCATGTCAGCGTGGCATCCCGCAGCTTGAATGCGGTCAGACGGGGTTGCATCGTGGCGGCGTTGCGATCCAAGGGCGCGGTCAGCGACAGCGCGGCGTCGATCTTCAGCCCGTCAATCAACTCTGGCAGGGTCGATTGTGTGGCCAGACGTTGGCGAAACGCTTCATCCGGTGTGATCGAGGTGGCCTCGGCTTGCCACTCATGGGTCAGGGGATCGGTCGCCGCGCGCTGTGTGGTGGCGACGATGCGTGCGATGCCAAGGCTCCAGCCCTGCGATGACAGCAGGGAAAGGCCATCCCCGGAAATGGCGGTCCAATCCAGTGGCAGGGTCGTTCCCGGCGTGACTGCGACCGTGGCGCTGATGGCCGAGGAACTGACAGTCACCTCTTGCCCCGGCAGGTCCACCAACTGCTGTTCCGGCAGGTTCAGTGTGACGCGCCACGGCATCCACGCCCGCGCTGTGATCCGGGCCTCTGGTGCTGACCAGCCCGTCGCGGCGACCGGGTCAGCCAGATAGGGGCGCGTCACGTCCAAGGCAAAGCGCAGGGGAAAGCCCGTCACGCGCAACCCGCCATGCCCGGCCAAAGCGCCTGTGGCGGTCTGGGCCTTGAACCAATCCTCGGCCCCGCGTTCCAGCAAACGCGCCGCGCCAAACCAATAGCCCGACCAAAGCGCCGCAAGGACCACCACAGCGATCAACATTCTCCGCATGGCTGCCCTTCCCTTCGTGTCTGGCCTATTATTTACAGGGCGCAAAGAGTGAGGGCCAGCATATGCAAGACAGCCTCTGGGTCTTCGGCTATGGGTCGCTGATCTGGCATCCGGGCTTTCCGGTGGCCGAGCGCCGTGTGGCGGGTCTGACCGGCTGGCACCGCAGCTTTTGCATGCGGTCGATCCACCATCGCGGGACCGAGGACCACCCCGGATTGGTTCTGGCGCTGGACCGGGCCGAAGGGGCTGCCTGCAACGGCGTGGCCTTCCGTGTCGAACCGGGGGCAGAGGCTGAGACGCTGGACATCCTGCGCGAACGGGAACTGGTGTCATCGGCGTATCTGGAAACCCATCTGGAGGTGCGCTTCACCGATGGCGGCGGGGTTTCGGCGCTGACCTATGTGATTGACCCTAATCACGTGCAGTATTGCGGCGGGCTTCCGTTGGAAGAACAGGCGCAGATCATCCTGTCGGCCACAGGCGGGCGGGGACCAAACCGCGATTACCTGTTTTCCACGGTGGACCATCTGCACGAACTGGGGATCGCCGACGCTGACCTTGATTGGCTGGCGGCGCGGGTGCGGGCATTGGCGGGTTGAACCAAAGCGCGTCTTGACCGTTCCGTCACGGGGGTTTTGCTTGGCAGGGCGGCGCGGTCTTCCTATGCTTGCCGCCACAAAACACGGGCCGCAAAGGCCCTGAACACGGTCACGGGCCAAAAGCACGGGCCAAAAGACGGACAGGCAAGACCGGGATGGACAGATTTTCTGCGGAACCCACAACGACTTTCAGCCAGCCGATCCGGCAGATTGTCTTTATGCTCGTGGCAACCGCGCTGGTGGCCGCGGGGGCGTGGGTTATCAAGGACACGGTCCTTGGCATCTACCACACCAACCCGCTGTTGAACGGCGCCATCGTCGGGGCATTTCTTTTGGGTGTGGTGACCTGCTTCTGGCAGGTGGTCATCCTTGTACAGTCTGTCAGCTGGATTGAGGCGTTCGTGCGCCGCGCACCGGGGGCGGAAACGGTTCAGCCCCCCCGGCTGCTGGTGCCCTTGGCCGCGTTGTTGCGGTCGCCGGGGCGGAAGTTGCAAATCTCAAACGCGTCATCGCGGTCGATCCTTGATTCCGTCGCCACCCGGATCGATGAGGCCCGGGATTTCACACGCTATCTGGCGAATCTGCTGATCTTCCTTGGCCTTTTGGGCACGTTCTTTGGTCTTGCCACCTCTGTCCCGGCCATCGTGGAAACCATCCGCTCGCTGTCCCCGCAAGAGGGCGAAAGCGGCGTTCAGGTTTTTGAAAAGCTGATGTCGGGCCTTGAAAACCAGTTGGGTGGGATGGGAACGGCGTTTTCTTCATCCTTGCTGGGTCTGGCCGGATCATTGGTCATCGGTCTGCTGGAACTGTTCGCCAGCCACGGCCAGAACCGCTTTTACCGTGAGCTTGAAGAATGGGTTTCTTCCATCACCCGCATCAGCCTTGCCTCGGATGGCGAAGGCGGGGACATGGCGGCGATGGATGCCGTTCTGGACCAGATGGCCGGCCAGATGGAGGCGTTGCAGAATCTGTACACTCAATCCGACATCACCCGTGTGATGGTCGAGGATAAGATTGATGATCTGACGCGGGCCATCTCTGCGCTGACGTCGCGGGTGGAAACGGAAACAGGCCAGACCGCGCTGTTGGCGCGCATTGCCGAAGGGCAGGAACGGCTGATCGCGCTGGTCCAACAGAACGAAGGCGGCGGTGGCGGGGATGCTGAAAGCCGGATGCGCCTGCGGTCGATTGACGTGCAGATGCTGCGCATCCTCGAGGAAATCTCAGCCGGGCGGCAGGAAAGCATGGCCGATCTGCGTGGCGATTTGTCGGCGCTGACGGCGGCGATCCGGCAATTGTCGCGCGGCACGGTCGGGCGGGGGTAAGCCATGGGCCTGCGCCGCCGTGACGGCAACCACATGATCTGGCCGGGCTTCGTCGATGCGGTGACGACGCTTTTGATGGTGATGATGTTCGTGCTGACCATCTTTACCGTCATGCAAACGGTGCTGCGCGACACGATCACCACCCAGTCGAATGAGTTGGACGAACTGACCGGCCAGATTGCGCAACTGGCCGATGCGCTGGGGTTGGAACGGGCCAAAGTGTCGGATTTGCAAGAGCAAGTCGGGTCACTCACCACCTCACTCGCGGCGGCGCAGGCCGAAGGCGCGCGGCAGGCGGACACCATCGTGCAACTGACCGGGCAATTGGCGGCGCGGCAGGCGGACCTCGAGTCGGCCCAAGGCAAGATCGCCAGCTTTGAGGCACAGGTGGCCACCCTTTTGGCCGAACGTGACAAGGCGCGGGGGCAGGTGGCCGATCTGACGGCCAATGTCGATGACCTGACCAAGGCGCAGGAAAAGCTGATCACCGAACAAGAGGCGATGCAATTGGCGCTGGCCAAGGCCCGCGATGAGGTGGACGCGCAGGAAGAAGCCGCCCGCCTTGCCGCCGCCCGGCGCGAGGCGCTTGAGGCGCTTTTGGCCGAAATGCGCACCCGCGCCGATACCGCCGAGGCCAAAGTGACCGAAGCACAGACGAAGCTGAGCGCGGAAGAGGCCGCCCGTCTGGCCGATGCGGCGGCACTTGAGGCCCTGCGCGAAAAGCTGAAATCGTCGGATGACGAATTGACGGCGATGACGCTGGCCTTGGAAGAACAGCGCAAAAAGGCCGAAGAGACGCTGACACTGCTCGCCGCCGCGCAGACCGATGCGGCCAAGGCGGTGGAAGGTCAGGACGCAAAACAGGCGGCACTGGCCGCCGCCGAACGCGCGCTGACCGAAGAACAGCAAAAATCGGTGGAAGCTGCGCGCAAGGTCACGCTGTTGAACGAACAAATCTCTGCCCTGCGGGGTCAGTTGGCATCCTTGCAAGAGGTGCTGGACGCCTCTGCCGCCAAGGACGAGGCCGCACAGGTGCAATTGCAGAACCTTGGCACGCAGTTGAACGCGGCCTTGGCGCAGGTGGCATCGGAACAGAAACGCCGGGCCGAGTTGGAAGCGGCCGAGCGTGTGCGGCTTGAGGCGGAAAACAAGGATTTGGCGAAGTTCCGGTCGGAATTCTTTGGCCAACTCTCGCAGCTTCTGGATGGCCGCGAAGGCGTGCGCGTGGTGGGCGACCGCTTCGTGTTCTCGTCCGAGGTGCTGTTCAACCCCGGTTCCGCCGATCTTGCCCCAGAAGGGCAGGCGCAGATTGCCGGGGTGGTTTCGATTCTTGATGAGATCAAGGATCAGATCCCGTCAGAAATTGACTGGATCATTCGTGTCGATGGCCATACCGACAATATCCCGCTGTCAGGGACCGGTGAGTTTTTGGACAACTGGCAACTGTCCCAAGCGCGGGCACTGTCGGTGGTGCGCTACATGCAAAACAGTCTGGGCTTTCCGCCGGACCGGATGGCCGCGACCGGTTTTGGCGAATATCGCCCTGTGGCCGAAGGTGACTCTGAGGAGGCCCGCGCCCAAAACCGCCGGATCGAGTTGAAGCTGACTGAACGGTAAAGGCCAAATTCGTTCGAACGAATTTGCCGCTACTTCACCGTCGCGCTGAGTGACCGGCGTTCCAACGCGACCCCGTTGCGGGTCAGGGTCAGGGTGCCGGTGTATTCCCCCAAAGGCCAAGACCCACGCACCTTGCGCCCGGTGAATTGCATCGCCTGCGCTTGGGTGCGGTCGATGGTGACGGCCTGATCGACCACGGTTTCCTCTGGCCCAACCAGCCGCATGGTCAGGACATCCCCCGCCCGCGCGCCAAAGAAAAAGGCCCAGAGGATCAGCGCGGGCGTGTCGGGGGCAAATTCCAACCGGGGCGGCAGGCCGTCCTTGACCGCGGCATAATCCGGCGCGGCATCGGTAATCCCAGCATCGAGAAAGCCGAAACTGTCATAGGCGATGTCGTCCTCCCACAGGTCCGCCGCCGGGTCTGGCACGGCCCCGCAGGTGCTTGGGGCGTCTGGGGTAAAGGGGTCTACTTCCTTACCATTGCGGCGGACGGACAGATGCAGATGCGGAAAGACCGTGTTGCCCGAGAGGCCGATCTTGCCCAGCACCGTCTTGCGGCCCACCTGATCGCCCGCTTTCACGGTGACAGAGCCGAATTTCATATGGCAATACTGGGTTTCCCAGCCACCACCATGGTCGATCACCACGCCATTGCCGCAATCGCGCCCGTTCAGCGCCGGGGCGGCAGGGGCGTCCTTGGGGATATCGGGCATCCCGTCGCGTAGCCCTTTGACGCGACCGGGGGCGACGGGATGGATGTCCACCCCCGCCTCCATCCAAGCGCGGGTCGGGACGCGGATATCGGTGCCGTCGTGACCGTCATAGCTCAGCGGGCCACAGGTGAAATCCTGCACGCCGGGGCCAGTGTCATGGTCAAAGTAATTCTGGATGAAGCAGGTTTCTCCCAAGGTGCAATCCACGGGGAATCCCAATTCAAAAGCCCCCGCCATTCCGGCGGGGGCCAATGTCAGGCAGAGTGCAAGCCTGCGGATCATTCCGCCGTCAGAAGCGGCGGCTTTTGCCCGGTCAGGCGCGGCTTGGCGGGTTCCTGAATCTCAAGCTCGATCCCTTCGCCCTTGACCACGACCCGGACCACACCGCCCTTGACCAGCTTGCCGAACAACAGTTCTTCGGCCAGCGGCTTCTTGATGTGTTCCTGAATGACGCGGCCCAAGGGACGCGCACCCATCTTGTCGTCATAGCCCTTGTCGCCCAGCCAAATCGCCGCCTCTGGCGACAGTTCGATATGAACGCCGCGGTCCATCAACTGCGCCTCAAGCTGCAACACGAACTTTTCCACCACCTGGAAGATCGTTTCCTTCGCCAAGGGCGCGAAGCTGATCACCGCATCCAGACGGTTGCGGAATTCCGGGGTGAAGGTGCGTTCGATGGCGGCGGTGTCTTCGCCGGTGCGGCGGTCACGGCCAAAACCGATGGCCGATTTCGCCTGTTCCGAAGCGCCCGCGTTTGAGGTCATGATCAGGATCACGTTGCGGAAATCGACCTGCCGTCCGTTGTGATCGGTCAGCTTGCCGTGGTCCATCACCTGCAGCAGGATGTTGTAGACATCCGGGTGGGCCTTTTCCATTTCATCGAGCAGCAGCACGCAATGCGGATGCTGATCGACGCCATCGGTCAGCATGCCGCCCTGATCAAAGCCGACATAGCCGGGGGGCGCACCGATCAGACGGGAAACCGCGTGCTTTTCCATGTATTCCGACATGTCAAAGCGCAAAAGTTCGACGCCCAAGGTGTTGGCGAGTTGCTTTGCCACCTCGGTCTTACCCACACCGGTCGGCCCGGCGAACAGGTAGTTGCCGATCGGTTTTTCCGGTTCGCGCAGACCTGCACGGGCCAGTTTGATCGACGAACACAGCGCCTCAACCGCCTTGTCCTGCCCAAAGACCACGCGCTTGAGCGATTTTTCCAGATCGCGCAGCACTTCGGCGTCGTCTTTTGAGACGTTCTTTGGCGGGATGCGGGCGATCTTGGCCACAACAGCCTCAATCTCTTTGGTCCCGAGCGTCTTGCGCTTTTTGTTTTCCGGCAGCAGGTGCTGTGCGGCACCCGCCTCGTCGATCACATCGATGGCGCTGTCGGGCAGTTTGCGGTCATTGATGTAGCGGGCGGCCAATTCGACCGCGGCCTTGATCGCATCCGCCGTGTAGCGCAGGTCGTGGTGTTCTTCGAAGTGCGGCTTCAGACCCATCAGGATCTTGATCGCATCGGGGACCGAAGGCTCGTTCACGTCGATCTTCTGGAACCGGCGGCTCAGCGCGCGGTCCTTTTCGAAGTGCTGACGGAATTCCTTGTAGGTGGTCGAGCCCATCGTGCGCAATTTGCCGCCCTGCAAGGCCGGTTTCAGCAGGTTCGACGCATCCATCGCCCCGCCCGAGGTTGCGCCAGCGCCGATCACCGTGTGAATCTCGTCGATGAAAAGGATCCCGTCGGGGTGATCCTCCATCTCTTTGACCACGGCTTTCAGGCGTTCCTCAAAGTCACCACGATAGCGGGTGCCGGCCAGCAGCGCGCCCATATCAAGGCTGAAGATCGTGGCGCGCGAGAGAACCTCTGGCACCTCTTTCTTGATGATCTTCCACGCCAGACCTTCGGCGATGGCGGTCTTGCCCACGCCCGGATCACCCACCAAGAGCGGGTTGTTCTTGCGACGGCGGCAGAGGACTTGGATCGCACGCTCCACCTCGGCCTCGCGGCCGATCAGGGGATCGACGTCGCCCTTTTTTGCCTTCACGTTCAGGTCCACGCAATATTTCGACAGCGCGGATTCCTTGGCTTCGCCCGCCTCGGCCTTGGGGGTTTCGATGTGTTCATCCGCCCCGCTGACGGGACGGCTTTCGCCATAGGATGGGTCTTTGGCGACACCATGGGCGATGAAGTTCACCGCATCATATCGGGTCATGTCCTGCTCTTGCAGGAAATAGGCGGCGTTGGATTCGCGTTCCGCGAAGATGGCGACAAGGACGTTTGCCCCGGTCACCTCTGTCCGGCCCGAAGACTGGACATGGATCGCGGCGCGCTGGATCACCCGCTGGAAGGCGGCGGTGGGCACCGCTTCGGACCCTTCGACATCGGTGACCAGCGTCGAAAGGTCGTCATCGATGAAATCGACGAGCGTCTTGCGCAACTCGTCAAGGTTCACCGAACACGCCTTCATGACCCGCGCGGCATCGGGTTCGTCGATCAGGGCCAGCAGGAGATGCTCCAGCGTGGCGAGTTCATGGCGGCGCGCATTGGCAAGGGCCAGCGCGCCATGGATGGCCTGTTCAAGCGTGTTTGAAAACGACGGCACGTGCTGTGCTCCTGTTCCTCAGGGTTGGCGGGGGTGTTTCGAGAACCCGATCCAACCGTGGCCTCATGCCCTTTAGACTTCGGTTAATTCCGCCGCACTTCAAGGACAATTTGCAGGATATTGCGCTTTGCTGCCCTGTGCCGTGAAAAAGTGATGCCAAGCCCGCAAAAGCCACGGTCCGCTGCCCGCCGTTGCGGCAGGTCAGGGACGGAAAGACGGGTGTGGCGGGCCGTTTTGGCGGATCAGAAGCGATCCTTGCGCTTGCGCAGCGCGGCAAAGACCGATGCTGCGTCAGCACCGGCCATCCCGATCTGCGCCGCGATGGCCGCGTTGCCGGCCCGCAGGAAGGGATTTGTGGCAAGTTCCAGCGAAAGCAGGGACGGCACCGTCGGTTTGCCTTTTTGGACGGCGGACGAGGTCGCCTCGATCCGTTCTACCAACGCTTCGTTGTTCAGATCGACCGAGGCTGCGAACAAAAGGTTGCTGGCCGTGTATTCGTGACCCGAGCAGATCAGGGTATCCGGCGGCAAGGCGGCGAGTCGGGTCAGTGTGCTCCACATCAATTTGGGTGTGCCTTCAAACAGCCGCCC
>CALRPK020000015.1:0-11361 GCA_943370015.1 Paracoccus haematequi | reverse complement strand
GCCCTTGTTGGCCATATCGAAGGCTCCCGCCCCGCCCCCGGCACCGACCGCGTCCGCGTGCATGGGCGCGGCAGTCTGGCCAAACGCGCCCGCGCACAGGCGGCCGGCATGATCGAGGTGGATCAGGCGGTCTTTGACACATTGACCGCGCTGCGGCTCGGGCCGAAGGGGAAATGAGATGCGACTGAAAGACAAAGTGGCCATCATTACCGGCGGCGCATCGGGCATTGGCCTTGCTGCCGCCGAACGGTTTGGCCAAGAAGGCGCGATTCTTGTGCTGGCCGATATCAATCAGGCCAATATCGACCGCGCCTCTGCCGATCTGTCGGCAAAGGACTACGCTGTCCATGGCCAGATTTGCGACGTGACCGATCAGGAACAAACGCGCGAGATGGCGCGGTCGGTGATCGCCCGACTTGGTCGGATTGACATTCTGGTGAACAACGCCGGGATAAGCCGCTACCGCCCCTTTGATCAAGCAACCGCCGCCGATTGGGATGCCGTGCTGGGGGTCGATCTGAAGGGCGTGTTCTTCTGCGCCCAAGCCGTTGCCCCGCAGATGCGCGCGCAGGGGTATGGGCGGATTGTGAACATATCCTCAGCCCTTGGCACAGGCGCTGCGCCGCATGGCACGGCGGGCAGTCCGGGCGGAAGTGCGGCCTATGCGGCGGCCAAGGCTGGGGTCATCATGCTGACCAAGACGCTGGCGCGTGAATTGGGCCCTGATGGGGTGACGGTGAATTGCGTCGCACCGGGGACATTCCTGACGCCCATATCAGCCTCAAGCCGCACGCCGGAACAGGTGCAGGAACATCTGGAACACCGCAAGAAAACCGTTGTCCTTGGCAGGATCGGCACGTTGGAAGAATTGGCCAACACCATCCTCTTCTTCGCCTCGGACGAGTCTAGCTACGTCACCGGCCACACGCTGCACGTCGATGGCGGCCGTTCGGACCGCATGTAAGGAAAGCTCCATGATCTATTCCGTCTATTGTCAGGACCACCCCGATACTGCCGCGCTGCGCGAGACGCATCTGGTCGCGCATCGCGCGCATCTGGACAATTGGCGCGACAAGATCTTCTTTTCCGGGCCCTTGCAAAGCGACGACGCGGGAACCGCCCTTGGCAGCCTGTTCATCCTGAATGTGGCAGACCGGGCAGAGGCTGAGCGATTTATCCACACCGAGACTTTTTATAACGCAGGAATTTTTGCCAGCGTCACCATCCGGCGCATGCGAAAGGGCCGCTACAACCCCGCTTTGATCGAAGGGCTGTAAGCGCGATGACGCGGGTGGGCTATGTCGGCCTTGGGGCGATGGGTGGGGCCTTGGCGGGCAATTTGACTGGTGCCGTCGATCTGCATGTGCTCGACCGCACCCCCGCCGCTGTCGCCGCCTTTGTGGCCAAGGGCGCGACTGCGGCGCAGGATGGCGCATCGCTTGCCCGTGCCTGTGACATCGTCATCCTCTGCCTGCCACGCACCTCTGACGTGCGTGAGGCCCTTTTTGCGCCGGGCGGTTTGGCCGAAGGCCTTGCCCCCGGCGCTTTGGTCATTGACCAAACCAGCGGCATTCCCGGCCAGACGTCAGAGATCGCCGCCGAACTGGCCGCACGCGGGGTGTTGATGCTGGACGCCCCTGTCAGCGGCGGGGTGCCTGCGGCAACGGCGGGCAAGGTCACCATCATCGCATCTGGTCCCGATGCCGCTTGGGCCAAAGGGGAACCCACCCTGCGCGCCCTGACAGACAAGGTCTTTCGCTGTTCGGATCGAGTCGGCGACGGGCAGGCGCTGAAACTGGTGAATAACGCCATCGGTATGGCCTTCCGAGTCAATGCGCTGGAGTTGGTCGCCCTTGGCCGCAAGGCGGGCTTGGGCCTTGCGCCAATCGTGGATCGGTTGAACGCCGGACCCGCCGCAAACTTCACCACCCGTCATATGCTGGTGGGGTTGGTCGAAGGACGCTCCACCACCAATTTCGCGTTGTCCCTGATGGCCAAGGATATGGGCGAGGCGATGGCGCTTGGCCTTGCCACCAGTGCGGCGATGCCCTTCAGCGGGGCCACGCGGGGATTGGTGCAAAACGGGTTGGTCGTGCTTGGGCCGGATGCCAAACTGGATGAGATCATTACCCTTACAGGTCAACTCGCTGGGGTAGCGATGCCGGGCGATGGCACTGCCGATCCCGACGTGCTGGCGCTGATCGAAGCCGGAACGCTTGTCGGCAATCTGATCGCGGTCAGCGAATGTGTGGCGATGGGGCGGCGGTTTGGGCTGCAACCAGCCGAGATGGCGCGCATCCTGAACGTCGGTTCGGCGTGGTGCGCGGTATCGGACCTGATCCTGCCAGCTTTGGCAGAGGGCACGGTGCCGCAGGTGCCCCTCACGCTGGGCCAAGCGATCACGGCGCTGTCCGCTCTTGCTGCACTGTCATCCAAGCTGGGAACGCCGTTCTTTCTGCCCGGTATCGCGCTGGCATTGGTCCAAGAAGCACAGCGCCAGCACGGGCCAGAGGCCAGCCTTGGCCAACTCACCTTTGGGTTTCAGGATTAATCCACACCCGGATAAATCCGCGCACCATAAGACGCGCGGGCATCGGCCAAAATCTTGCCGCGCGGCGGAGCGTAGGACAGCCGCTTTGAGGTAAAGGTCCCCGTCAATGCCTTCATCTGCACGGCCATTTCACCCGTCTTGACCAGCGCGGTGATGCCGTCTAGCACAGGCGCGCCCTCGACCTCTTGCACACTTGCCTGCAACAGTGCGGCCATCAGGCTGCCACCTGCGGGGATCAGGACCTCTGCCCCCTTTTCCAGCGCGCGTTTTGCAGTATCGCGGAACTGCGCCACGATTCCGTCGCGCACGCCTTCATCCTGCAAGGCTAGATCGAAAACGCCGGGACGTTCCACCGTCAGCATCTCGACCGACACCATCCGCCCGGCCAAACCCTGCAACGTGATCCCATCCACAATGCGGCGGTTGAACTTTGGGTTGACGTTGATCAGCGAAAAGGTCGGCCCCATCAGACAGGCCATCGAGACAGAGCTTTCCGCTAGACCAAGAACGGGGATCGTCAAAAGCTCTCGCAACTCATGCAGGCCGGGTTGGAAGAAATTACCGATCAGAAAGGCGTCATAGCCATCGGCCTGCGCTTTCAGCCCATTTTCAATCACTTCGGATGTATCAAGGAATTCCAGATAGCGGTATTGGTCCGCCACCGCCCGATGCGGGGCTAGGCCGAAGATGTCGATCTGCGTGCCCGTTGCCGCCGCCCGTTCGATCACGCCGCGCAAAAGTTGACCGTAATGCCCTGACTTTGACCCGCGCGACATGCCCAGCGTCTGATAATAAAGCCGCATCCCGTTCCCTCCGCCGCTGCCCCCCTCTGTCATCGGCAGCGCGGGCCGTCCCGTCAACCCGCCGATTTTTGCGTTCCGTGCCAATATGCTTCCCCTTTGGTCCGGTATTTCAGGCGGTGCTTCCCCCTTAAGGTGACTTGTGGCCATTGGGAGGAGACGTTCGATGAACGAGATCAATGTCGGTGCGCATCTTGAGGCGCAGGCCGTCATCAATTGGCTTGCGTCATTCGAGGCTGCCTTGGCCTCCGGCTCCGAAACGGCGCTTCAGCGCGTCCTTTGGGCGCGTGCGTTGCATTGGCGCGACCTGATGGCGTTCACATGGACCATCACCCCGCATGACACCTTGGACGCCGCTGTTTCCGAACTGGTCAAGGCACAGCCAGTCATCCGGGCGCGCAACTTCCGTCTGGCCGAACACCGCACTGCCCCGCGTCGGGTGATGCGTCATGGTGTATCGTCGATCGAAGCCTTCTTTTCCTTTGAAACCGAAACAGCCCGTTGTAGCGGTATCGTTCGGCTGGTCGCCGATGAACCCGAAAAGGCATGGGTCATCGCGACTCAACTGGATGAGGTGAAGGGCCACGAAGAACCCATCGGCCTGCGCCGCCCCACTGGATCGGCCTATAGCCGCACCTTCGGCGGTGACAACTGGTCTGATCGCCGCCGCAAGGCGCAAGCCTATGACGATCACGACCCCGCCGTTCTGATCGTGGGCGCGGGGCAAGCCGGTCTGGCCATCGCCGCACGGCTGGGGCTTTTGGGCGTTGATACACTGATCGTCGATATGCGTGACCGCGTGGGGGATATCTGGCGCGAACGGTATCATTCCCTCGCCCTGCACAATCAGGTCAAACTCAACCACATGCCCTATCTGCCTTGGCCGCCGAACTGGCCGAAATACCTGCCCAAGGACATGATCGCGGGCTGGCTGGAAACCTATGCCTGGGCAATGGAATGCAACGTCTGGACTCAGACTGCATTCCTCGGCGCAGATTATGATGATGTGGCGCGCCTTTGGTCGGTGCGCCTGCGCCGCGCCGATGGCAGCGAACGGGTGATGCGCCCGCGTCATCTGGTAATGGCCAACGGGGTGGCGGGGCGACCGATGGTGCCAAAACTGTCGGGGCTGGATGCCTACACGGGCACCACGATGCACACCCACCACTACCGCGAAGGGACCAAGTGGGCGGGCAAAAAGGTGCTGGTCGTCGGGGCAGGCACCTCTGCCCATGACGTCGCGCAAGACCTGCATGGGCATGGCGCGCAGGTGACGATGATCCAGCGCGGGTCTGCCACCATCGCCAGTGTCAAGGCCGCCGGATTGGTGCATTCGGTCTATTACGAAGAAGACCTGCCCTTGGAAGACTGCGACATGATCGCGGCAGCCTCAAGCTATCCGTTGCTGGTCAAATCCTATCAAGCCGCCGTCGAAAAGATGAAGCAGATCGACAAAGACCTGCTGGACGGTCTGGCCGCGCGCGGGTTCAAGCTGGACTGGGGCGAGGATAACACGGGCCACCAGATGAAATTCCGCCGCAAGCATGGGGGCTATTACCTGAACTGCGGTTGTTCCGAACTTATCGTTTCGGGTGAGATTGGCTTGATCCAGCACGAAGACACCGATGGCTTCGCGGAAACCGGCCTGCGGATGAAGGACGGGTCGGTGCAAGAGGCTGATCTGATCGTGCTGGCGACCGGCTACCAGTCGCAAGAGTCCGTGGTGCGTGAAATGTTGGGCGACCGTATCGCGGATCGTGTTGGGCAAATCTGGGGCATCGGCGCGAATGGTGAGATTGCGAATATGTTTGTGGCCACGCCACAGCCGGGCCTGTGGTTCTCGGGCGGTGGGTTTGCCCATTGCCGCATCTACTCCCACTTCATCGCGATGGGGATCAAGATACGGGAAATGGGTCTGGTGACCTGAAGATGCTGGATTTCACAGGCAAGGTGGCTTTTGTCACCGGGGCAGGATCAGTCGGCGCAGGCTGGGGCAATGGCAAGGCCACAGCCGTTCTGCTGGCCCGACGCGGCGCGTTCGTCTGCGGATTGGATGTACAGGCCGAGGCTTTGGCCGGAACGACCGATATCCTGACCGAAGAAGGTTTGGCTGACCGCTGGTTGCCGCTGGCCTGCGACATGACCAACAGCGATGCCGTCGCGCGTGCAGTGGCCGCCTGTCTGGCGCGGTTCGGACGGATCGACGTGCTGGTGAACAACGTCGGCGGCAGCGCGCCGGGGGATCCGGTGTCCATGTCCGAAGAGGTTTGGCAGGCGCAGCTTGACCTGAACCTGACCACGGCATTCCTGGGCTGCAAGCATGTGCTTCCGGTGATGGAAGGTCAGTTTGATGCGACCGGCAAAGGCGGTGTTATCGTTAACATAGGCAGCGTCGGGTCGATGACCTTTCAACTCGGCGGGCGGGTCAGCGCAGGCTATGCGGCGGCCAAGGCGGGGTTGGTGGCCTTTGGCCGGTCCACCGCCATCGCCTATGTGCAAAAGGGCATCCGCGTGAACACGGTCATTCCGGGGTCCATGCACACGCCGCTGGTCGAACACCGGCTGGTCAAACAACTGGGCGCCGCCGATGCCGAGGCGTTGATCGCCAAACGCCATGCCGCCGTTCCGATGGGGTTCATGGGCGATGCCTGGGACGTGGCCCATGCCGTAGCCTTTCTAGCCAGCGACGAGGCCCGCTACATCACCGCAACGCAACTGGTTGTCGATGGCGGCATGACTGCCGCGCGTTCTGCCTGAAAGGTCTGACATGAGCCGCCCCGTCATCATCTCTTGCGCCGTCACCGGATCGGGCGACACCACGGGGCAAAGTCCCTTTGTGCCCGTCACCCCCAAACAGATTGCCGACGACGCGCTGGCTGCCCACGCTGCAGGGGCGGCAGTAGTGCATATCCATGTTCGCAATCCCGAAACGGGGGGACCAAGCCGGGAGCTTGCCTTGTATCGTGACGTGGTGGACCGCATTCGCGCAGCACGGACAGAGGTGATCCTGAACCTGACCACCGGCATCGGCGCGCGGTTTTCGCCGGATGAGGGCGACCCAAACCGCAACGCCTCGCCCGGCATGGCCAGCCCAGAAGACCGCATGAATCATGTGCTGGACCTGAAGCCAGAGATTTGCAGTCTGGACGTGGCGACGATGAATTTCGGCAAACATGCCTTCGTCAACACGCCCGACCACATCACCCGTATTGCCGAAGCCGTGCGCGCCGCAGGCGTGAAGCCAGAGCTTGAGGTGTTCGATCTGGGGCACCTTGCCTTGGCCAAGCACCTCTATGCCAAGGGCCTTTTCGCCGATCCGCCGTTTTTCCAACTGTGCCTTGGCGTGCCATGGGGTGCCCCCGCCACGCCCGAGGCGATGGCCGCGATGAAGGCAATGCTGCCCGCCAACGCCAATTGGTCCGCTTTTGGTGTGGGCGCGCAGCATTTCCCGACCGTTGCAATGTCTGTCGTGAACGGTGGCCATGTCCGCGTGGGGCTGGAGGATAACCTTTACATGGCCAAAGGCGTGCTGGCCGAAGGCAACGCTCCAATGGTCGCCCGTGCGGCGCGGATCATCCGCGAGATTGGGGCAGAACCTGCTTCACCCGCAGAGGCGCGGAAGATTCTGGGGTTAGTCTAATGGCGCGCCTTTCGCTGCCGGACCAGCCGACGCCGGAACAAGCCGAGGTGATTGCTGAAGCCATCGCCGGAAAGCGCGGCAAGGTGCCCGGTCCAATGATCGGTTGGCTGCCCAATCCCGAACTCGCCCGTCGAGCGCAGCGGCTGGGCGAGTTGTTGCGGTTTGACACCGACCTTGACCCCGCCCTGACCGAAATAGCGATTCTCGTTTGCGCCCGCCACTGGACCTCGCACTACGAATGGACGGCGCATAAGCGGTTGGCCTTGGCAGCAGGGGTAGACCCGCAGACGGTTGCCGACATCGCTGCGCGAAAGCCCACGCCTTTTATGCGCGATGACCGCGAAGGCCTTGTCCTTGGGCTGTCCAGAAAGTTGCTGACCGATGGACGGCTTATCCGCGCCGATTATGACCGGGGGGTTGCGGGGTTGGGCCAGAAGGGCATGGTCGATCTGGTGGGGATATTGGGATATTACTGCCTTGTTTCGTTGACGCTGAATGCCTTCGAACTCGGCCTGCCCGAAAGCCACGCCCCGGAATTGGAGCAGCCCGAATGACCGCCTATCCCCGCATCGGCCTAATGATCGACGGTCAGTGGATCTACGACCGCCCCCCCCTATGCGCGGTGGAAAACCCCGCCGACGAATCCACACTTGGCATCGTGCCGAAAGCATCGGCGCAGGATTTGCAGGATGCACTGGCTGCCGCCGCGAAAGGATTTGAGGTTTGGCGCAACACCGCCCCATCCGCCCGTGCTGCCTTGATGCGGCGGGCGGCGGCGCTGCTGCGGGACCGCGCCGAAAGCATCATCCCGGTTTTCGTGCGCGAGTCTGGCCGGCCCGTCGCCGAAGTGCGCGGCGAGATTGAACGCGCGGCCACCTTCCTCGATTGGGATCAGGCCGAAATCGCGCGGATGTATGGCCGCATAGTGCCGACCGATCCGCCCGTGCATCAATTGGTGGTGCGCGAACCTGTTGGTCCCGTCGCCGCCTTCACCCCGTGGAACGTGCCGATGAGCGCGCCGTCGCGCAAGATCAGTGCCTCGCTGGCGGCGGGCTGTTCGATCATCCTGAAACCAGCCGAGGAAACGCCCGCCGCCGCCTGCCTGTTCGCGCAGTGCTTTCTGGATGCAGGGCTTCCCGATGGGGTTTTGAACATCGTCTTTGGGGATCCCACCGAAGTGTCCGAAGCGTTGGTGCTGTCCCCCATCACGCGCTTGGTCACGCTGACGGGGTCGATCACCGTCGGCAAGCATCTGACCCGCCTTGCCGCAGAAACCATGAAATCCGTTTTGATGGAGCTTGGCGGTCATGCCCCCGTGCTGATCGACGCAGGGGTTGATGCGACGCAGGTGGCAAAACTGGCTGCGCAGTGGAAGTATCGGATGGCAGGGCAGTTCTGTTCGGCCCCGTCGCGTTTTTTGGTGCATCAGGAAATTTATGCCGATTTCACTGCCGCCCTTGCGGCTGAGGCGGCCCGCCTAAAGGTCGCTGACCCCTTTACGGACGGCGTGCAGATGGGCCCGCTTGCCAACCGTCGCAGGCTGGCGGCGATGGATGCCTTTGTGCAGGATGCGGTGGACAAGGGCGCAAAGCTGCTGACCGGCGGGCATAGGGTTGGCAATCGCGGCTGGTTCTATGCGCCAACTGTGCTGGCCGATGTGCCCGAAACCGCGCAGATCATGCAGGACGAACCCTTTGGCCCAATCTCTCCCTGCATGGCGGTTGCGTCAATGGATGAGGCGCTGCGGATCGGAAACAGCCTACCCATGGGTTTGGCTGGCTTCATCTTTTCCAACGCGGTCGAGGTCACTGACCGCTTGTCGCGGGAATTGCAGGTCGGGTCAGTTGCGGTAAACCTATTCACCAGCCCCGGTGCCGACGCCCCCTTTGGCGGGTATCGCGAAAGCGGCATCGGGCGCGAGGGCGGGCCAGAGATGTATCACAGCTACACGGTCGCCAAGACCATCGCCGAACGGCGTCAGCAGGTGTGACGGCCTAGCCTAGTAATCGCGAAACAGCCGGACAAGGAAATCAATGAAGGCGCGGTTCTTGGGCGAGGTCTGTTTCGCCCCCGGATAGACCGCATAAAGCGCGATATCCGCGTCGGTCGAACTGACCTGATATTCGGGAAAGACGTTGACCAGATCACCCGCTTCGATGGCATTTCGGACCATTGCTTCTTGCAGCATCGCCATCCCAAGCCCGTTGATGGCTGATGTCATCAGAACGGCAGAGCTTTCGGATTCCAGATTGCCCGACACGTTCACCGATTGGGTCTGCCCGTCCTTGGTGAAGCGCCACGAACTGTCATAACTTTTCGCACGGTAGATGATGCAGTTGTGCTGTCCCAACTCATTGGGCGTTTGCGGGATGCCTCGCTTTGCCGCATAGGCGGGCGAGCAGCAGATCAACCGCCGCCCCGGTGACAGGCGACGGGCGATCAGGCTGGAATCTTCTAGGCTTCCCAACCAGACGGCCACGTCCACACCTTGCGACACCAGATCCTGACGCTCATCGGTCAGGGTGACGTCCAGCTTTATGTTGGGGTGCTTTTCCAGAAAGGTTGGAAGTGCGGGGATGATGACCTGATTGCCTACCGAATGGCGCAGGTGGACGCGCAGCAAACCCTTTACGTCCTTTTGGTAGGACGCCACTTCGCGCTTTACGGCATCATAGCCGCGCAAGACATCCCGGATACGGTCACAGTAAAGCTTGCCCGCCTCCGTCAAGGACAGCGTGCGGGTTGTGCGATGCAGCAAGATCACGCCCAACCGCGCCTCAAGGCTGTTGACCTGCCGCGCGACCGTCGCAACTGACACGCCCAGATCAATCGCCGCTGCGGAAAAGCTGCCACAGTCGACGACTTTCAGGAACGCCCGGTTCGTCAGCATTTCGTCCATCGGTCGCTCCTTCCAAAGCTCTCTTGGGCGCGATTATGAACATGGTATGCAAAGATGCAAACGGCATAAAGCGGTTATTTGCCGTTTTTCAGTGAAGGGTTGCGTGTTATGCGGTCATTACAGACGCGATTTGCAAAGGTAGGTTACGCCATTTGCATTAGGTTGGTGCTTGCCAAAGGGAGCCCGTAGCACCGTGACGCCGTGCGCCAGAAGATATCATCCCGCTCGCCTGGGCTTAGTCCTGCCAGCAGCCGCTTATATGCATTTAACCCGATACCCATTGCATAGCTGCCCTTATCGACCGGAAAGTTGCTGCCCCACATGCAGCGCGACGGGCCGAAGAGGTCAACCGCAGTGCTGACCCAAGGTGCCCAGACGGCTGCCAAATCCTCGGACGCTGGCGGCAGGGCGTCGTCCTCGTGGCCAAAATCGGACAGTCGCATGCCAAGCCCGGAAAGCTTGACCACCACATTCGGGCAGGCTGCAATCTCTGCCAGACCCGCGCGCCAATCGGCAAAGATATCGCGGCCATGATGCCTGCCCGCGCGGATGACCCCGCCCAGATGATCCAGCACAAAGGTCAGGTCCGGCACGGCGCGGGCCAGTTCGGCCATCCGGGTTAACTGGGGATAGAAGGCCCAGAGATCAAAGGTCAGCCCCATCCGCGCCAAAAGCCGAAGGCCCGAAAGAACCTCCGGCGCGTTCGGCAGCATTTCGGTTGTGGAATACGCCGGGTTCAACAGCGATGGATTAGCATCCCACGCCAAGGGCTGCCGGATGCCGCAGAACCTGCCCCCCTGTTCTGCGCGCCCGCCTGCTGCGGAAACGTGCCGCTCAAGCACGGTCTGCACCCCTTCCCCCAAACGCAGATCAACGTGGCCCACGATCCCCACCGCAACGCGCGCCGTGCCATAGCCACCACTGGCGCTGATCGCCGCCTGCCCGTTCAGAAATTCCGTCTCGCCCAGCGCGGCCAATTCGGGCGGCCCATCGGCGCGCAACATTGCACGTGCCTGCACCGCGACTGAAGCGATGATGCGGTGGCCGCAATCCACATCCGCCAGATATTCTTCAAGAAAATAACGCAAACCGGGGCGATGATAGAGGTGATGGTGGCTGTCCACCACCGGCTGATCCGGGTCGACAGCCGCCTCTTGCCGAAGGGCAAGCCAGTCGGGCCGGATGTCAAACGCCGTGGGTAACTTGGGCTTCATGCTGAGCTGACCTTTTGACCGGTCAAACGACCGTGCCGACAAAATCTACCCTTCGCAATATCGCCCTGCGGAAAGCTGCCTTTCACGGCGCACCGCACCCAGCAGCGTTTTGCGAAAACCGAGAAAGAGGTTTGCACACTATACGGCTACTGCCCCGAAAGCGGGATGATAGCGTCCTTGAACGCGTCCGGCCCCGACACGCCTTGCAGCGCTGCGCGGCACCAAGGTCAGGGCTCGTGCGAAACTCTCGGCTGCCA
>CALRPK020000014.1:0-11462 GCA_943370015.1 Paracoccus haematequi | reverse complement strand
TGCCGGCCATGTCGCCCAGCGCGCCCAGTCCGGGAATACCCTTCAGCATCGGTCACTCCATCCATTCGCCCGTGGGCGGTTTCGTCAGAGATACGGCCAGACCTTGTCTACGGCAAGGGTAGGGCCGACACGGGCATCTATCCGCGCCGCCACGCCCGAACGATCGTCAACCCCGCCAACGCGATCAGCAAGACCGCCACCGGCCAGACAGACCCGATGCACCCTTCGGCCCGTGCAAGGTCAGCGGTTTCGGCGCGGTGATACATCATCAACAACCCCGCAAAGGCCACGGCGGGCACAGCACAGGCGGTGGAAATCCACAAATTCGGCCGCAACAGCCCAAAAGCGAGCGAGGCCAGCACCACCAACCCTGGAAAGGAGGACAGCACGCGCTGCGCCTCATGCCACCACGTCACCGCGCCAAGGCTTGCATCCCAACCGGGCCGCACATCGGCACAGACCCCGGCAAAGGCGGGCTGCGCCGCCATCAGCATCAGGCCAAGGATCAGCCGTCCTCGAACGGGTCCCATTCATCCTCCACTTCCGGCAGGGCTTCGGTCAGGGCTTGCGCCGCCATCGCCTCGGGCGTTCTGATGTTGGCGATCTTTGCCCCCGGAAAGGCCGCAAGGACCGCCTTGACCAACGGGTTCTGCATCGCCTCGGCTTCGGCCGCCAGACGGTCACGGTCGCGCTCTTCGGCGATGGTCGGCGCACCACCGGATGAGACGAGCGAAACCCCCCAGCGCGCCCCGGTCCAGCCTTGCAGCCGCTGCCCCAGACGCGCGGCAAAATCCGGCGCTGCATCCGGGGTAGGCTGGAATTCGATCCGCCCCGGCGCGTATTTCGCCAGTTTCAGGCAGGTCTCCACCTCAAACAACAGCTTGAGATCGCGCTTTTCGCGGATCAGGTTGATCACATGGTCGAAGGTGGCATAGACCTGCAACTGCCCTTCGGCCAGCGCAAGCGCCTGATTGCCCTGCATCGTCGGACCACTCATCGGCCCGCGCATCGGGGCAAGACTTTGAGGGGCCATCATCCGCGCCCCATGCACCGCGCCACCGCCACCGCCGCCTGCAGGCGCACCACCGCCACGCGGAGCAGGCGAGGCATTCTGCAGATCACGGATCAGCTTTTCCGGGTCCGGCAGGTCAGAGATATGGGTCAGCCGGATCACGGCCATCTCTGCTGCCATCATGGAATTGGGGGCAATCGCCACCTCCTCCAGCGCCTTCAGCATCATCTGCCACATGCGCGACAGCACCCGCATCGGCAGTTTCGCGGCCATGTCCAGACCCCGCGCCCGCTCATCCGGCGGGGTGGTCGGATCATCGGCGGCCTGTGGCGTGACCTTCAGCACCGATACCCAATGCGTGATTTCGGCCAGATCGCGAAGCACGGCCATCGGGTCCGCCCCATCGGCATATTGCGCCGCGAGTTCCGACAAGGCCCCCGCCGCATCGCCCGTCAGGATCAGGTCGAACAGGTCCAGCACCCGGCCCCGATCCGCCAACCCGAGCATCGACCGCACCTGCGCAGCACTGGTTTCGCCCGCACCATGGGCAATCGCCTGATCCATCAAGGACATGGCATCGCGCACGGACCCTTCGGCGGCGCGGGTGATCAGCGCCATCGCATCGGGGGCCAAGGACGCGCCCTCAGCCGCCGCGACGCGGGTCAGATGGCCCATCATCACCTCAGGCTCGATCCGTTTCAGATCAAACCGCTGGCAGCGCGACAGCACCGTCACCGGCACTTTGCGAATCTCGGTCGTCGCGAAGATGAATTTCACATGCGCAGGCGGCTCTTCCAGCGTCTTGAGCAACGCGTTGAACGCGTTGTTCGACAGCATGTGCACTTCGTCGATGATGTAGATCTTGTAGCGCGCCGATGCCGCCCGGTAGTGGACCGAGTCAATGATCTCGCGGATATCCCCCACCCCGGTGCGCGAGGCGGCGTCCATCTCCATCACATCGACATGGCGGCCTTCGGCAATGGCGCGGCAGGCGTCGCACTGCCCACAGGGTTCCGTCGTCGGCCCGCCATTCCCGTCAGGCCCGACACAGTTCAGCCCCTTGGCGATGATCCGCGCCGTGGTGGTCTTGCCCACCCCCCGCACCCCGGTCATCACAAAGGCATGCGCGATGCGATCCGCCGCAAAGGCGTTCTTCAACGTGCGCACCATCGCCTCTTGCCCGATCAGGTCGGCAAAGGTCTGGGGGCGGTACTTGCGGGCAAGCACCTGATAGGCTTTTTCCGGCGTGTCGGACATGCGGCGCGGTCCCCTTGATGACGCCCTTACACTAGGGCCACGGGGCCGGGACGTCCACCACATGGATGGCGCGGCAGCCTGTCACGGGAACCACCCCCGCCCCGCGGTGTTGCCCGCTTTGGTTGGGGAACGGCACCATCCCCCCGCAGCAAAGGCAGGCCATGCAGCCCATCCGCAAGATCGACGAATTGGAAAGCCTGCGCGGGATTGCCGCGCTGCTGGTGGTGTTCTTCCACATGCCGAAATGGCACCCCGCGCTGATGAACCCGCTCTTCGACAACGCCTATCTGATGGTGGAGTTGTTCTTCGTCCTATCCGGCTTTGTCATCCAGACCGCCTATGGCAACGCCCTTCAGACAGGGGCCGAGGTGCTGCGCTTTCAATTCCTGCGCTTTGCGCGGCTTTACCCGGTGCATCTGCTGTTCTTGATGGTCTTTCTGGGGATCGAATGTGCCAAGTGGGTCATCGTTACCCGGACTGGACTGGCAGACCCCGCCACAGCCCCCTTTGCCGACAATGTTCTGCGCGCCTTCATCGAAAACCTGTTCCTGCTGAACGGCGCGCTGCCGGGCCGTCCCCTGACGTTCAACTACCCTGCATGGTCCATCAGCGTCGAGTTCTGGACCTATCTGATCTTTGCCCTGACCGTTCTGTGGCTGCGGGCATGGCGGCTGGCGGTCTTTGCCTTGCTCGCCACGGGCGCCTTGGCATTGCTGGCCAGTGGGGCGGCGGCGGGCTGGGACAATCTGCTGAAATGTATCGCCGGGTTCTTTCTGGGTTGTCTCACAGCGGCCTTTGTCCGCCGCAAACCCCAACGCCTGCCCGCGCTGGCGGTGCCCATCGCTTTTGCGGCGATGCTGGCCTTCCTGTTGCTGAAACCGCCGCATCTGTGGGACATGGCGATCTTTCCCCTGTCCGTGGCGCTGGTGCTGGCCCTTGTCACCGCGCGGGATGGGGTGGTGACAAGGGCACTGCGGGCGCGCAGTTTGGTCTGGCTGGGGGCGGTGTCCTATCCCCTTTATATGTCGCACGCCGCCGTGCTGTGGGTGGCCAATCAGGCCGCCCGCCTTGTCAGCGACCGATCAGAGGTGGCGGATGCGACAGGCCGCATGATCCCGCAACTGTCGCTACCTCTGACGATCCTTGCCGCGCTGGCCGTGGTGGCGACGGTGCTGGTCATCAGCGCCGTGGTGCATCTTTGGGTGGAACAACCGCTGCGCGACCGATCCCGCCGCGCGCATCTGGTGCGGCGGGCCGAAGCTGTGGCCGAGTAGCGCGCTACCCCTTGCGCCGATCCGGCAGGACGCAGAGCATCTCATACAGGTAATTCGCCGCGATCATCGCCGTATTGCCCGATGGATCATAGGGCGGCGACACCTCTACCAAATCGCCGCCGACAAGGTTCAACCCCGCGCAACCGCGAATGATTTCCAGCCCTTGGATGGTGGTCAGACCGCCAACCTCCACCGTTCCGGTCCCCGGCGCAAAGGCGGGATCAAGACTGTCGATGTCATAGGACAGGTAACAAGGCGCATCGCCGATGGTGGCGCGGACCTGCTCCATCAGCGGTTTCAGGGATTTGTGCCAGCACTCCTCAGCCTGAATCACCGTCCAGCCCTTGTCGCGGCCCCAGTCGAAATCATGCGCCGAATAGCCTGATCCGCGCAGCCCGATCTGAAACACCTTGTCATTGATCAGGCATCCATCCTCCCACGCGCGGCGGAACGGGCAGCCATGCGCCTCACGCTCACCGAACATGTGTTCGTTGGTGTCGGAATGGGCATCAACATGGATCAGGGCGACGGGGCCGTATTTGTCGCGCATCGCTTGCAGGATGGGCCATGTCAGCGTGTGATCGCCGCCAAGGGTCAGCGGCATGACATCGTGCTTCAGGATACCCCGATAATGGTCCGCGATGATGGCGCAGGATTTCTTCAGATCAAAGGTGTTGATCGGCACGTCGCCAATATCGGCCACCTGCATCCGCTCAAACGGGGCCGCCCCCGTGCCCATGTTATAGGGCCGCAGCATCCGGCTTTCATCGCGGATTTGCCTTGGCCCAAGCCGCGTGCCGGGGCGGTTAGAGGTGCCGATATCCATCGGAATCCCGATGAAACAGGCATCCAAGCCTTCGGCCGTCTCCTGCGTCGGCAGGCGCATCATCGTGGCAGGCCCGCCAAAGCGCGGCATGGTGTTGCCGCCCAGCGGCTGGTTATAGGTCGTCATGGCATTTCCTTGCGCAAGCACTGTTGCGCAAGGCTGCCAAGTCAGGCGGGCGGAAGCAACCCCGCCTTAGGGTCAGTGCGCGCCCCAAGGACCGTGGTGACGATCCGCGCCATCCAGACGGTCAAAGCCATGCGCGCCGAAAAAGTCGCGCTGGCCTTGGATCATGTTCGCCGTGCCGCGCGCGGTGCGGGCCATGTCAAACCACGCCAGCCCCGCCGACAGCGCAGGCAGCGCAAGGCCATTCAGCGCCCCCGCCGCCACCACCTGCCGCAGCGCCGGAACCGACGCCTTCAGACGGTCGGCAAAGGCCGGGGCGAGGATCAGGTTGCGGCCCGCATCCTCGGTCAAGGCTTCGGCCATGTCATTCAGCATCGACGACCGGATGATACACCCCGCGCGCCAGACCCGCGCGATATCTGGCAGCGGCATCGCCCAGCCAAAGTCATGCGCAGCACCGTCGATCATGGCGAAGCCTTGGGCATAGCACAGGATTTTCCCGGCAATCAGCGCGTGTTCCAAGGCCTCCAGCGGCAGACCTGAAACCGCCTGCGGTGCGGGACCAAAGACCGCCTCGCCCGCCCGCCGTTCAACCAGACGTGCCGACAGGTTGCGTGCGGCAACGGCAGCCTCAATCACCGGGACGGGGGCGGACAAATGCTGCGCCTCGATCGCGGTCCAGCGGCCTGTGCCCTTTTGCCCGGCGGCATCAAGGATCACGTCCAGCATCGGCTTGCCGGTCAACGGGTCAGCCGCCGCAGCGACAGCGGCTGAGATTTCGATCAGATAGGATTTCAGCGGCCCGTCGTTCCAGCGGGCAAAGGTGGCTGCGATGGCTGTGGCCTCCATCCCCAACCCGTCGCGCATGACGCCATAAACCTCGGCGATCATCTGCATGTCGGCATATTCGATACCGTTATGCACCGTCTTAACGAAGTGGCCGGCGCCCGCCTCACCCATCCAAGTGGCGCAGGCAGAGCCATCCTCGGCCTTGGCGGAAATCGCGGTCAGAATGTCGGCAATACGATCCCAATCCGCCCGCGCCCCGCCGCCCATGATCGACGGTCCTTGCCGCGCGCCCTCTTCCCCGCCCGAGACGCCCATGCCAAGGAACCGCACCGGCAGAACGGCGGCATTGCGGCGGTTGGTGTCGTGGAAATTGGCATTTCCCGCGTCGATGATCAGGTCATCCGCATCCAAAAGCGGTGCGAGGGCGGCAATCTGGTCATCCACCGCCTGACCCGCTGGCACCATCAGGATGATCGCGCGCGGTTTGGCAATCGCGGCCACAAGGTCAGCCAGCGATTCGGTCGGGGTCACACGATCCGCCAGCACCCCGGCATCCGCCTTGAACTGATGCGTCACGGCGGTGGTGCGGTTCCAGACGGCTATCGCAAAGCCCTTCTCCGCGATGTTCAGCGCCAGCGCGGCACCCATCGTCCCCAACCCGATCAACCCGATCCGAGCCTGTTGCGTCATGGCCAACCTCCTGCGAGTTACGTATGTTATCGATACCATAAGTGCGAACGGCATGGCAATGTGCGCCATTGCATACCGTCATTGCAAAGCGCAATGCGTCCCATTCAGGCGAAGTGCAAGCCCCCAGACCACCCCTCCCTGCCACTGAGGGGTAATGGAGCGAGACGCTCTGCGCCGGACCAAGCCCTCAGCCCAGCGCCGCTTTCCCCGCTGACAGGTCCAACCACAGCGTGCAATAAGCCCGCTCCGGCGTCATGTCGCCGCCGTTGTCCACGCCTGCCGCCCAGATGGCAGCGCCAGCGGCATAGGCCCCGGCCTCAAGCCCGCCTTGTTCGCATTGGCTGACGGCGATGATGCGGCACCCCCGCGCAACGGCATCGCGCAGCACGGCAAGCAAGCCCTTGTCCTGCATGATCGTTCCCGCGCCAAACACCCGCAACACAGCCCCGTCCAGCCCCGCCAGCAGCGCGGCCAAGGCCCCCGCTGCCAGCCCCATGCCGGGGGCAACGGTCAGGATCGCCATGCGGCAATCGCCATAGCGCCGCGCAGCGGTGGGCTTTGACATACCGCCCCCGGTTGTACGAAACGAATCCGCCTGATGGGAATGGTGCTTGACCAAAGACCCTGCATCCATTCGCTTTCCGGCAAAGCACAGGTAATGCCCCGGCACGCCCGACCGGACAGCCTCCAAAGCCAGCGCCAGATTGCCTTCGGCATCGCCCCCCACCGCGCCAAGCGGCTGCATTGACCCGCACAGGATCACCGGCACGCGCGGCACCGGCAGGGCGGCGGCGAGGGCGGCACCGGTAAAGGCCATCGTATCCGTGCCATGGGTGACCATCACGCCATCGCCATCCCATGCGTCAATCAGGTCAAGGATCGCGTTCCATTCCGCTGGCCCCATCTCGGCGCTGTCACGCAACGGGCCAATACGGCGGGTGGTGATGTCCAACCCCGCACCCAGCGCCACCAAGGCCGCTGCCAGCACGCCATCTTCGGGCACCAGCCCCTCTGGCCCCTGCCGCATGCAGATCGTGCCGCCGGTTTCGATCAACAAGATGCGCTGCGCCATGGTCCCCTCCGCTTTGCGCGGCGGTTTAGCCGTCTTTCGGCGGGGGGGCCAGCGGCTCGGCTTCCAGCACGCCATGCACATAGCCTTCGCGGATCAAGACCAACGCCGCCCCGATCAACGGAGAGGCCAGAGCCAGCCCCAACAGCCCGTACAGTGTGCCCATCACCAATTGCGCCGCCAGCACCAACGCAGGCGGGATCGAGGTTTCGCGTTCCTCGACCACCGGGGTCAGCACATAGGTTTCCACTGTCTGCACCGCGATATAGAGCCCCGCCACCAGCCAGACCGTGGACGACCCCTGCGACAAGGCCAGCAGCAGCGCAGGCACGGCAGACAGGATCGGGCCAAGATTGGGAATGAAGCCCAAAAACCCTGCGATCAGCCCAAGAATCACCGCCAGCGGCACCCCCGCCGCCCAAAGGCCCAAGGTCGTCAACGCCCCCACCACCGCCATGGAAAACAGCCGCGCCAGCAGCCATCCGCGCAGCAAAAGCGCAATCCTCGCCAGAATCACCCGTGCCTTGGGCCGCAGGCTGGGGGCCACCAGCGTCAACAATCCGTTGCGATAGGGATCAGGATGGAATGCGCCGTAAAAGCCGATGAATGCCACCACCACCGCCCCGCCAAAGGTGGACAGTGTCGCCGTCAGCGCCCCCGTGGCGATGCCCGACGGCTCTTCAGGCTGCAAGGCACGATAGAGCGGGCGCAGCCAGTCATTCCCCTCCAACCGGGTCCGCAGGGTTTGCAGCCCGGCAGGCAGGTCTTGCGCCAATCGGTTGGCTTGTTCTTGCACCGATGGCGCGAAGGCTACGAAGAGGATGGCAAAAGCCCCTGTCAGCAGGATCGAGAACAACCCCACCCCCGCGCGGGGCGAAATGCCCAACCGCCGCGCGCAGACATCGCCCCCCATCAGCAGGAACAGCGCCAGCAGCACACCGGCAAAGATGGTCAGCATCGCCGACGGCGCCACCAGCAGCAGCAGAACCAACCCCCCGCCGATCAGCGCGAGTGACAGCTTGCCATGGTCAGGAAAAGGGGCGGGCATGTCCGGCATTGCCCAGAAACACCGCGACGGGCCGGCGGTTCCTCAGGCCGCTTGGCGTCCTTCGGGCAGGCGGATCACGGTGACGCTGCACGGTGCCTCTGCCACCACCTGCGACGAGACCGACCCCAGATAGCGCCGCGCCGACGAATGCCCCCGCGCGCCCATCAGGATATGATCCACATTGTTATGCGCGGCATAGTCGATGATCGCGCTGCCCGGATCGGGATTTTCCAACACGGTAAAGGTCAGCCGTTCCGCAGGCAGGTCCAGCACATCAGCCCAAGCCCGCAGCGATACCAATCGCGCCACGTGCAGATGGGTGCCATCGTCATCCGTGATGGTGTCGATGCCGATACGGGCGGTCTTGATGACATTGACACAAGCGACGCGTGCATCCGGCTGGATCACCAGCATCCGCTCCACCGCGCGTAGCAACGAGGCCGCCAGCGATTCCATATCCGGCGACAGGTCCACCGCCACCATCAAGATCGGGGCCTTGTCCATCTGCGCCGACAGGCTGGGCGGGGCGGCAAAGCCCTTGACCCGCCGCATCGCGCGCCAGCGGGCAAAGACCGTGCGCCAACCATCCGCCGCCGTCTTGCGCCCGCGTGCCGTGATCTTGACCTGCGCGGGATGGGTCAGGTCGAACACCATCTGCGCGGCGGTCTGGTAGCGATTGGCGGGGTCCACCTCCAACGCGCGCAGGATGATCTCTTGGAGCCATTCGGGCAGTTCCGGGCGCAGCGCACGCGGCGGCACCGGATCGCGCCAAAGCCGCCGCCGCGCGCCTTTCAGCTTTTCGGGATCGCCAAAGGGCATCTTGCCGGTCGCGAGTTCATAGATCATCGCACCAAGGGCAAAGAGATCACTGCGCGGATCGTCACGGCTCTGCAGGCATTGTTCCGGCGCGATATAGGGGTAAGTGCCCATCGGAATGGTGAATTCCTCGGCCAGAAGATCGGGCAGGTGGTCGTGCCGCGACAGCCCGAAATCGACCAAGACCATCTCACCACTGGCGCGTTGCAGGAAATTCGCGGGCTTCAGGTCCAGATGCGTGACGTGCTGGCGGTGCAGATCATGCACGGCGGCGGCCATGCGGGCCATCACCTCAAGCAGGTCCGACATCGGCAAAGGCGCGCGGCGAAAGGTTGCCAGCAAGCTGTCACCGGGAATGCGTTCGGTCACGACATAGGGCATCACCGCGAAATCGCCGATGGCCACCACCTTTGGCACATGCACACCCGACAGGCGCGGCAGGATCATCTGCTCCACCTCAAAGCCCACGATGGTGGGGGCATCGTCGCCATCAAGGATGGTCGGCACCTTCATCACCATGGGCAGCGCATGGTCGGGGTGGGTCACATCCCAAACCGTGGCAAAACCGCCCTTGTGCAGTTGCGCGCCCAGCGTGAAGCCGTCGATCTGCAAGCCTTCCTTCGGTCTGACCCGCATCCGTGCCCTATGCCCCCAGTTGCAACCGCATGGCGAGGCTTTCGGGCAAGCCTGCCGCGCGGACCTTGGCCACGGTCGCGGCCACGTCATAGGGTACACGGCGAAAGGTCAGTTCGTTTTGCGCCATGTCAAACAGCGCATATCCCGCCGCCGCCACGCCATCCCGCGCCTGACCCACCGATCCCACCACCGCCAACCAGCGGCGCGACCGGATCAACGGCACCGGCAAGCCCATCGGAAAGCGTTGCGCGCGCACCGTTCCGGCCAGATCGCTGCTCATCAGCGCGGGTTGGTGGACATGGCCGCAAAAGATCAGCCGCGCGTCGGTGCTGCGAAACGCCCCCAGCGCACGTGATTCGTTGGTGACATAGATCCAATCGCCCGGCGCATTGGCGCTGGCATGGACGAAGAGCAGGTCATCAATCTGCGCCGTCAGCGGCAATCCGGCCAGAAAGGCGCGGTGACGGTCGTCCAGCAGCGGCCTTGTCCAGTTGATCGCCCGCCGTGCAGTGATGTTCAGCGTCTCATCCGCCGTGCCGATGGCTTGGTCGTGGTTGCCCATGACGCAGAGCGCCCCGTCCTGCACCAGCGCCATCACCTTTTCCGTGCACCAAACGGGATCAGGACCATAGCCCACGACATCGCCAAGAAGGACGATTCGCCCCACCTGACGCTGCGCCAGATCGGCCAGCACAGCCGTCAGCGCCTCGCGGTTGGCGTGGATATCGGTCAGGATGGCAAGGCGCATGGCTCCCCCAAGGTGCGCGCAGGGCCATCACGCACCGCGCCGAAACCCTAAGCGCGGCGATCGCGCGGCACAATACGCCGCCACCCATCCGCACCGCGACCTGACGCCACGCAAACCCTGCGATTGACCGAAACGACCCGGAAAATCAGACGAAACGCAGCGACCAAGCACTGCAAAATCGCGCCGGAGTTGTGTCGAGAAAATTTACGAAAACTTTCACTTTGGGAAAATGAAAAAGGCGACGGTTTCCCATCGCCCATTTCGCAATTCGGGGCCCAAAAGGGTGTCAGATCAACCCAAGGTCGCGCGCCACGATCACCGCCTGCGTCCGGTTTGAGGCCGAAAGCTTCTTGCAGATCGAGGTGACATGCATCTTGATCGTCGGTTCCGCCAGTTTCAGATCGTTAGCGATTTCCTTGTTCTGCTTGCCTTCGGCCAGATAGGACAGGACCATCATCTCTTTGTCGGACAAACGACCATTCTTGGTGGTGCGGCCCGCGTTGTGACGCTCGCGCACCAGTTCCAACGGCATATAATGCTCGCCCGCGTTCATGAAGCGGATGGCGTTGGCCAAGGACCGCACGCCCGTGGTTTTCAGCACGATGCCCGAGGATCCGGCATTCATGATCTCATCCAGCATCCGCGGGGTCGGGTTGCCGGTGATGATCGCCACAGGCTTGGTACCATTGGACCGGATCGCGCGGCGCAGACCGGAAACCCCGTTCATGCCGGGCATGTTCAGGTCCAGCAGCACCACATCATAGGGACCCGCGTCCTGAATATGCTCCAACGCCTCATCCAGCGTCTTGGCTGTCGTGACCTCCATATCGGGGGCCGACGAAAGATACATCGCGAAGACGTCCAGAACCATCTCATGGTCGTCCGCGATCAAGATTCTGATCTTGTTTGCACCGGCACCGCTGCCAATCGACATTCGCTCTGTCCTTGTTCCAACTGATCGTAGGGAGTGGTCCTTCTTGGCAAGACCCATACCACCCAGACCGACTTTTGCTTTAACACTGACGGCAAGGATACCTGCGACCAATGGTAAAGCAATCACGCAAGGTGCCAAACCCGACTAACTTTGACCCATACCATACTTTAGGATGCTTTGGCATCCGTAATTGGAATGGAGAAGGTTACTCGTTTTGATACCGTGATCGCTGAAGACAAC
>CALRPK020000013.1:0-11558 GCA_943370015.1 Paracoccus haematequi | reverse complement strand
GTTGCTGCATGGGCTGGGGGCATCGGGGCACAGTTTCGCGCGGATGATCCCTGCCTTGGCCGCTCAGTTCCGCGTGATCGTGCCCGACCTGCCGGGACAGGGGTGCAGTCGGTCGCTCTCCAGCGCGCGGTCCGGCCCGGTGGCGATGGCAGAGGATGTATCGCGGCTCTGCGCCACCTTGGGCGTCGAGCCTGCTGCGGTCTTGGGCCATTCAGCGGGCGCAGTCGTCGCGCTGCAACTGGCGCAGGGCTGGCCAAAGGCGCGGGTGGTGGGGATCAACGCCGCACTGGGCGAATTCGACGGCGCGGCAGGGGTGCTGTTTCCGGTGCTGGCCAAGGGGCTGGCCGCCCTGCCCTTTGCCGCCACGGGCTTTTCACGCCTCTGGGGGCGTGCCTCAACGGTGGATCGACTGCTGGACGGCACGGGATCGCGGATCGACGCGGCGGGACGCGCGCAATACTTGCGACTGGTGCAAGACCCCGCCCATGTGCAGGGCGCCTTGGCGATGATGGCGCAATGGGATTTGCGCCCCGTTCTGGCGCGATTGCCGGACCTGCCCAACCCCGTGCTGCTGATCGGCGCGAGCGGGGATCGCGCCGTGCCCTGCACGCTGTCGCGTGACTGGGCGGCGCGGATGCTGGCGGCGGCGTATCTGGAACTGCCGGGCGGGCATCTGATCCACGAAGAGCGCGCGGATGGTCTGGCACCTGTGATCCGGGATTGGCTGGAAAAGCACTGACCCGCGCCAAACGATTTTTCTGCGAAAAATAAGGGCTCAAGGTCAGCGCTGAATTTTCGCAGAAAATTCGTGGCGCAGAAAAGGGGCGGCGCAGAACGGTGTCAGACCGTCAGCACACCGCCAAAGATCATCTGACGGTGCTTTTCCATGTAGATCTTCAGCCACGGCGTATAGCGCTCTGGCCGTGCGGAAAGGTCGGCCAACAGATCGGCCATCGGCTGCCAAGCCACCTCAACCACCTCATCGGGGTTGGGCACGGCTTCCTGTCCCGGCAAAGCCTCGGCGGTGAAGACATCCACCACCTCATGTTCGATTAAGCCGCGCTGTACATCGGCGCGGTATTCCACGACACCCACATGGCGCAGGGACAGGCCGGTCAAACCCAACTCCTCCGCCACCCGCCGCGTGGCGCAATCGAGCGCCGGTTCACCCCAATACGGATGGGTGCAGACCGTGTTCGTCCAGAGCCCCGGCGTGTGGTATTTGGACAGCGCACGGCGCTGCATCAGCACGGCATCCCCCCGCAGCACAAAGACCGAGATCGCCGGATGCCGCAGGCCGCGTTGGTGCACTTCCAGCTTTTCGACCGGAGTCAGACGGCCATCGACATAGGCGGGGATCAGTTGTGCGGTCATGTCCATTCCGGTCTGACAAGGCCCGTCAGATGGGCCAGATTCTTCAAGCCGATCTTCAGATGCGCCAAGGGCCGGGCCGAAACAAGGCGCTTGTTCATATAGGCCTCAAACGTCAGTTTCTGCACGTCGATGTCATGGCACAGGCTGACGAAGCGTTCGCGTCGGTCATCGCTTTTGTAATAGGCATCCTGCATGGTCCGCAGCACCCGAAACACGGTGCCATGTTCGGCCATGAACAGCTTGCGCGCCAGTTTCAGGTCCGACACGCGGGCGGTGCGCAAGAAGGCCTGCGCCGCCGTCGCCGCAGCGCGGCCCCCGGCCATAGCGTAGAAAATCCCCTCGCCCGAGCTTGGTGCCACCACACCCGCCGCATCGCCCGCCAAAACCACATCGCGGCCATTGTCCCAACGGTCCAAGGGTTTCAGCGGGATCGGCGCACCTTCGCGGCGGATGGTGGCGCAGCCCGTCAGGCCAGACATCGCGCGCAGATCGGCGGTGGCCTGTTTCAGGTCCACCCCGTCCACCTCGGTCCCCATGCCGACACTGACCTTTGATCCATGCGGGAACACCCAGCCGTAAAAATCGGGCGAGATGCGCCCGTCATAGATCACATCGCAGCGGTCGGGGTCATAATCGGGGGCCGCCTTGCGCCCTTCGGCATCGGGGGCGTCGATGATCTCGTGATAGGCGATGACATAGGGAATGGTATCACCGCCCGGCACCTCGGCCCGCGCCACGCCAGAGCGTGCGCCATCGGCCCCGATCACCACGCGGGTGGCAGAGCGGATTTCCGCGCCGCTGGCCTTGTCGCGCCAGATCACCTCGGTCTTGCCCGCGCTGCGGTCGATGCGCAGGAAAGTGCCGGTCAGGCGTTCCGCCCCATGCATCGCGGCGCGGTCGCGCAGGTATTCGTCGAAATCCTCACGGTCCACCATGCCGACATAGCCGCCGTCGATGGGAATATCGACCGAGCGGCCTGTGGGAGAGATCATCCGCGCCGATTTGATCTTGGCCACGATCAGATGGTCTGGAATGGCGAAATCGGCAATCAGGCGCGGCGGGATGGCCCCGCCACAGGGTTTGATCCGCCCGGCCCGATCCAGAAGTGCCACGCGCAAACCCGCACGGGCGAGGTCTTCGGCCGCCGTCGCCCCGGAAGGCCCGCCACCGACGATAAAGGCATCATATCCCATGTCACTCTCCCGCGATGACAGCTTGCGGCACGGCACGCGCAGGGCGACCGGCCACGACCTGCGCCGCCATCAGGGCGGCGACCAGAAACAGAAAGGCCTCGGCCAGAAAGACCGTGGCAAAGGCGGGGGCGTCGCCCAAGACCAAGCGCAGCGCATCGGCTGAGGCTGCGCCCAGAAGGCCCCCGAACCCCGCAGCCAGCGCTTGCGCTGCCCCCCAAAGGCCCATGCGCGTGCCTTCGCGCGCCTCACGCCCTTGGCCTGCCAAAGCCATCATCGCGCCGATGGCGGCGACGGCGAAGACGCCATTGCCAAAGCCAAGCGCAAAGGTGGCGGGTTGCATCAAGTCCAGCCCCACCATCCCAAGCCAAGCGATAAAGGCCAGCGCTAGGGCCGACAGCACGCAGCCCCCCATGACCCAGACCCGCAGCGATCCCAGCCGCAGCCCGGTGCAGGCGATGCCCACCGTGACCATGCCAAGGAACACCCCGCCATGCTGCACGCCCGAAAGCTGCGTCGATTGACCGGGGGTGTAGCCGAAAACCAAGCCTGCATAAGGCTCTAGGATCAGTTCTTGCAGGAAATAGGCGACCATCGACAGGAAGATGAACAGGGTAAAGTCCCGCGCCTGCGGTTCGGCCCAGATCTCGGCCAGACCTTGGCGCAGCGGCAGCGCTTGGCTTTCAGTTGGCGGGGTGGCGATCACCCGACGCTCGATCCCCCAGACGGCGAGCGAGGTCAGGATCACCGCGCCCAAGGTCACGATGCTCGTCACCACCAGCAGGCGCGACGGGGTGTAGGGGTCCAGTTGCGCTCCCACGGTGCCAGCAGTGGCGGCAATGCCAAGGATCATCATCAGCCATGTGATCGTCGCCGCCGCCGCGCGCCGCTGTGGCGCGGTGGCCGTGGCGACCAGTGCGAGCAGTGAGGTGCCCGAGGCCCCCACCCCGACGCCGATCAGCGCATAGGAAAAGATCGACAGCGCGAGACCCGCCCAAAAGGCCGCACCCATGATCGTGACGGCAAAGGCCGCCAGAAACCCGCCAAGCGCCAGAACGGCCATCCCGCCCACGATAAACCGCGTGCGATTGCCGCGCGTGTCAGAGCGGAACCCCCACGCCGGGCGGCTGATCTGGATGCCGTAATGCAGCGCCACGAGCAGCCCCGGCAGCACGGCGGGCAAGGCCAGTTCGACCGTCATCAACCGATTGAGCGTGCTTGTGGTCAGCACCACGATGGCACCAAGGCACATCTGCACCAGACCCAGCCGCGCGATCTGTCCCCAGCCAAGGGTTTTCCCGATCATGCCAACCCCCTGAGAGCAAAGGCCGAAATCATCATTCCGGTGACGTAAAGGACAACACCTGTCCCGTTGTACCAAGGCGCCTTGCCCTTGGGGTCACGGACCAAGACGCGCATCGCGGCGATCTGTGCCACCAGCACCAGCGCCACCCCGCCCGCATGCAGCGGTTTGCCGAACATCACCAACAGCGCAATCACCAAAGCCTGCGCCATGCCCATGACAGTGCAGGCGATCTTGGCGGCAACCTCTGGCCCCAAGACCACCGGCAAAGAGCGGACGCCGGTTTGACGATCCCCCTCCAACGCCTTGAAATCGTTCAGCGTCATGATCCCATGCGCGCCAAAGGCGTAAAGGGCGGCGATCACCACCACCTCAAACCTAGGCGCGGCTTGCAACAGGACGGCGGCCCCGGTGAACCACGGCAGGCCCTCATAGCTCAGCCCCACCAGACCCGGCCCCCACCAGCCAGAGCGTTTCAGGCGGACCGGTTCGGCGCTATAGGCCCAAGCAGCGGCGACGCCGACAACGGTCGCCCAGAAGCCCCAGACGCCGAGCAAGGACGCCACGGCCAGCGACAGCACGGTCATCGCCAGCGCAATCCAAAGGCCCCAGCGGCCGGGGATACGGCCAGACGGGATCGGGCGGTCGGGTTCGTTGATCGCGTCGACATGACGGTCGCACCAGTCGTTTGCAGCCTGAGACATGCCGCAGACGATGGGACCGGCCAGCACCATGCCCAAAAGCACCATGCCCCAATGGTCGCTCAGCGGTACCCCGGCCGAGACGGAGCCGCAGAGATAGGCCCAGATCGGCGGAAACCATGTGATCGGCTTGATCAGCCGCAGCATGGCGCGCGGTTCGGGCAATTGGCGGGTTTGTATGGGGAGGCTTACACTCATGCTGTAAACTACACAGGATTGGCGCGAGTCTGACAAGGAAAATGTGTAAACCTAGGCTTACACAGTCTGCCAAATCATGGATGCGGGCGCAGTTCAAACCGGCACAGCGGCGCGCCTTGGGCCTGACAGTCCACCTCAGCAACCTGCGCCTCGGGCCAGACGAGGGCGCGGAACAGGTGCTGGAACACGGCTGCATGCCACAGGCAGGGATGGCCGTCCGGATCGCGCAACGGGTTGTCGCGGATCAGGAATACCAGCGGTTGCCCGGTTTGGACCGTGAATGACCCCGATCCGGCAAAAGTCCATGAATGCTTGGCAATCGCCGCCGCAAGCACCCGTGCGGCAATGGGGCCGGGCAGCAGGCGGATCAGCGCCTTGGCAAAGCCGGGGATGCGGTGGCGCAGGATATAGGCCCCCGTCGCCTGCCCCGCCTGCCACAAAAGATCATCCGCCTGCGTGGGCAGTTCCCGCCGCAAGGCGAAGTGCATCGCGGCGGCATCGGCTTCGGGGATCATCTCTGCCCCCGAAGGCATCGGAACCCCGGCGCGGGCCATCACCCGGTCGCGCGCCGCCTTCCCCATCAGGCTGTCCAGCACCGCCACCGCCTGCAAGATTGCATTGGGGCCGATCCGGGCGGTGGTCATTCGATCTGCCCCTTGCCGCCCCCACAGGCCATCGGCGCAAGGTCCGGCACGCCGGCCAAAGCAGCGTTCCGCTCTGCCGCGCGTTCCTTGCCTTGGGCGCGCACAGCCTCGCGCCGTTCTGCGGCACGGGCAGCACGGTCGGCGGCGGCCTCCCAATCGGCGGTTTGGGCGGGGGCAATTCTGCGGCTTTCGTCGAAGTGGAAATCGACCGAGTCCTTGGTCTGCGGCCCCCAATAGCCCGCCTTGCCAAGGTCATAGAAGGTGCGGCCAACGCCAGCTTTCAGAAACGCCTTCAGGCAGCCAAGCAGATAACGCCGCCGGAACCCCGTGCCGCGCCAAGGGTAATGGAACAGCGCCTTCTTCATGTAGAAACGGCGGTAGTTCTTCATAACGCCGTCCAGAAGCTCCCCCCGGCTCAGCGCCTCGGGCTTCATGATCGGGGTCACGAAGTTGTATTTTGAGAAGTCGAACACCTCGACCTTGTCGCGTATTTCCTGAAACAGCGGCGTAAAGGGCCAAGGAGTATACATCGACCAATTCGCCAGATCGGGCTGCCAGTCCCAGGCCATGCGATAGGTCTCTTCAAGCGTTTCCGCCGTTTCATTGTCCAGACCCACGATGAACTGCGCTTCGGTGAAGATATCCGCCTCTCGCAGCAGGCGGATCGCCTCTTTGTTCTGGGCGACGGTGGTTTCCTTGTTGAACAGGTCCAGTTTCAACTGCGCCGCTGCCTCGGTGCCCAAGGAAACATGCACCAGCCCCGCTTTGCGGTAGAATTTCAGCAAATCCCGGTCGCGCCAGATGTCTGTGACGCGGGTGTTGATGCCCCATTTGATGCGGTCCGGCAGGCCGCGGTCGATCAGCTCTTGGCAGAATTCGACGAATTTCTTCTTGTTGATGGTGGGTTCCTCATCGGCGAGGATGAAGAAGCCGACGCCATGGTCGTTGACCAGACGCTCAATCTCATCCACGACCTTTTTGGGATCACGCACCCGGTAATCGCGCCAGAACTTCCATTGCGAACAGAAGGAACAGGTGAAGGGGCAGCCCCGCGCCATGTTGGGGATCGCGACCTTCACGCCAAGGGGGACGTAGATGTAGCTGTCCCAATCGAGCAGCGACCAATCCGGGTCGATGGCATCAAGATTTTTGACCGTGGATGCCGCTTGGGTCGCCACGATCTCTTCGCCGTCCCTAAAGGCCAAGCCCTTGATCTTACGACGATCTGCCGGATAGCGGCCATCGCGCACGGCTTCGGCCAAGGCGGTCATGATCTCCTCGCCCTCACCGCGCACGATGACGTCGATCCACGGCGCCTCTTCCAGAACTTGGCGGAACATGAATGTGGCGTGGATGCCGCCCAAGACGCGCAGGGCGTTGGGGACCACCTCAGCGGCGATGCGCAGCACCTCTTCGGCCTCATAGATCGCGGGGGTGATCGCGGTGGTGCCGATGATGTCAGGCTGCAGCGCCACAAGTTTCGCGCGCAACGCCTCGGGCCCGATGTGATGGGTCATGGCGTCGATGAAGTGGATGTCAGTGAACCCTGCCGCCTTCAGCGACCCCGCCAGATAGGCCACCCAAGCGGGTGGCCAGTTCCCCGCAATCTCGGCCCCGCCGGAATGGTAGTTGGGATGAACGAAAACGATACGCATGGAACCCTCCGGCATGTGTCAACCTAGATTGACACTTTCGCGGCGGGGTGGATTTGATGCAGGTCAAACCGGCAGGCGCAAAACGAAAAACCCCGGCGCAGGGCCGGGGTTCATTCGGTCAACGCTTTGGGAAACCCTCAGGCGCCGTCTTTGGACAATAGCCCGAACTTGCGCAGCTTCACATAAAGCGACTGCCGCGACAGGCTGAGGAGTTCTGCCGCCGCGACGCGGTTGTTGCCGGTCAGGTCGAGCGCGGTTTCGATGCACATCTTTTCGATGATCTCGGTCGTTTCGGCCACGATATCGCGCAGGGTGGAATAGCCCACCAACTGCATGACATTGCGCAGCCCTTCATTGCCGGGCTGTTCGGCGGGCCAACGGGTCGTGTCCGACACGCTGACATCACGGATCACCAGCGAGATGCCCGAGTCTGCCCGATCCGCAAAAGACGTGGCCGAGAGTTCGACCGACACCTGACCGTAATAATCCGTGTTCAGCCGCGTGGCGTAGCGGCGCAGATGGCCGACGCGCTTGACGTTATCAAGGATCACCCGCAGGTCGATGGTGCCGCGCGACAGGAAATCACCAAAGGACCGCCCGACGACCATGGCAAGGCTGTTGCTGTCGGTCAGGTTCAGGAAGGACTCGTTGGCCGATTTGACCACGCCTTCGGCATCCAGAAAGACCACGGCATCGATGCCCTTGGTGAACAGACGTTCCGCCAGATCGGCCAGTTCATTGACCTGCGCCTTGCCGGTTTCCGACAGACCGATACGGCAGAGCAAAAGCCGGTCACCTGCCGCCCGGAACACGCCTGCCGATACCAGAACCTTGGCCCGTGTCCGCCGCACTGTCAGTTCAAGCGCGCCAGAGGGATCCGTGCCCGACAGCTTGGCCAGACTTTCAAGGAATTCGCCGCGCCGCCGTCCGTCAAATTCCTGCGCCACGGCGGCGTCCAAGAGTTCGACTCGTGGCGCACCGATCAGTTCTGCCGCGCCGGTGTTCAGGTCAACGATCTTGCCCGACGACATGGACACGATCATCAAGGGAACCGGGCTCATCTCCATCAGCACGCGATAGCGCGTTTCCATCTCGCGCTGGGTCTCATAGTCGCGTTCCAGCGCCAGTTGCGCTTGCACCAGCTGCTGCTGCAATTCGGCGATGGGGCGAAGATCATGGCCCACCATCAGGAATGCGCCGTCCGTCGCGGTGCGCGACACGGCATAGCGGATGGGGAATTGGAAACTTTGCGCGTCCGAATGCGTCAGTTCGACGATCATCGGACGGTGGGTGTCCATCTCGCCGCCGCCGAGGCGTTTTTCCAGCTTGACCCAGCTTTCCGGGGTCAAGAGCGATTTGAGGGGTGCGCCCTGCCAATGGGCCACCTTTGCGCCAATTCCCATTTGCGGATTGACCAGAACCGATATGACCTCCCGCTCTGCCGAGACGACAAGCGCCACGTCACAGGCAGAGGTCAGGATATCCACAAGCTGTTCCGGGGCAACCTCGGGTAAGGTGCCTCTTCTCAGCAGAAAGCGTCCATCTGATGTCACGGCCGAAACCTTTCATGGGCCATTGCTTATCTGCACAGCCCCATTTGTTTCACCATGCGTTTCGTTCCGACATCTGTTCATTCAGTCCGAATTCCGAGATCACGGTTTCCACGTCGTTCGTCACCAGATCGGCCCCGGCGTCTGTCAGATCGTTCCGACATTCTTCCAAGACCGCCCCGCCGATTGCAACACGAAGCGCACCTTTGGTAATCTGTTTCAGGGTTTTTACCAACTTCACGCAAGTTTCAACCCTGTCGATAGAGCCGAGCGTGACCAAAACGGCTTGAAACCGCCGATTTGCCAACATTGTGGACATATCATTCACGTTTGGGGCGATTTGCACGCTGACCGAAACGCCTTTGCGGCGCAACATGGCGGCTGCCACCATTGCACCCAATGTGTGCTGCTCTCCGGGTGGGATCAAGACCAGCACAGCCGATTGCGCAGCCGGGTCCGCCGCATCGGCGCGGTGATCCTGCTGCAACTGGCGCACCATCGCCTGTAGGCGGGCGGTGCCGATCGTGACCATCCCGAAGGTCAGCCTGTCCTCTTCCCATGCCGTGCCCAAGATGCGGGCCGCAGCGGGGATATATTCCGTCGTCACCGCATCCGGCCCGATCCGGGCGGCGCGAAACGCCTCAAGCACCGCCGCTACCGCGCCGGTGTCCGACGTGCACACTGCTGCCACAAGATGATCGAGCATCGGCTGTTGCAGTTTGCCAACTCCTGCCCGGCGCATGGACGCCAGACGCTGAATGACCTCAACCGCAAGTCCGACATGTCCCGCCGGAGATTTGCGGTCGTCTCTGGCTATTCCGCCCTCGTCCCGCATCCGTCCCCTCCCGGACAAATCGCCCAAAGCTGACGGCCGTTGCGTCGTCAAGATCGTGAAGGACCGGGCCAGTCCGTCGCCCAACCATCAAGCGCCCGAAGCAGACGGATGTCCATCTAAATTTACACCTTCTTTCGGGGAAAGCCCCCAACAGCGCCAGAAAAAACGATATTTCATGCATTTACCTATAGTTTTCTTGGGTTCGACCCCGCCACAACCAGACCGATCCGCAGAATCAGCAATCGACCCCAAAGTGTAAGTTTTGGTTGACAGTTCTGCCCCCAAGTTTAACCTGAAGCCAAGGAAGCCCTTGCTGCGTGCAGGGCTCGAACGTCGGAAGAGTCCGTGAAAACAACGCACAAGCCCCTTTATACGGCCGAACAACGCCAGCGCAGGGACTCATCTCGCTGGACGATTGTGCAGGGAATCCTCGCGCCTTTGCAGTTTCTGGCCTTTGCAGTGTCCGTTTTGCTGGTGCTGCGGTTCCTGTTGTCAGGCGATGGTTACACCGCGGCGACCGTGTCGATCCTGATCAAGACGGTGTTCCTGTTCGTGATCATGGTGACCGGCGCGATCTGGGAAAAAGTTGTTTTCGGCCAATACCTCTTTGCCCCGGCGTTCTTTTGGGAGGATGTGTTCTCCTTCGCCGTCATCACGCTGCATGTCGCCTATCTCTGGGCGCTGTGGACCGGGGCCTTTGGGCCGACCGGGCAGATGCTGATCGCGCTGGCGGCCTATGCAACGTACGTTGTCAACGCGGGGCAGTTCCTGTGGAAGCTGCGGATGGCCCGGCTTGATGCGGCCCGCGACTCAGCGCCGATGGGCCGGGGGGTGGCGGCATGAGCCTCGATCTTCCCGCCAACGCCGGATGCAGCGTCGCCCCTGTCCTGCGCGAACGTGGCCAGCATGAGGTGTTTTGTGGCCTGACCGGAATCATCTGGCTGCATCGCAAGATGCAGGATGCGTTCTTCCTTGTCGTCGGCAGCCGCACCTGCGCGCATCTGCTGCAATCGGCGGCTGGCGTGATGATCTTTGCCGAACCCCGCTTTGGCACCGCGATCCTTGAGGAAAAGGATCTGGCCGGTCTGGCCGATGCCAATGCCGAGCTTGACCGTGAAGTGGGCCGCCTGCTGGCCCGCCGCCCCGATATCCGCCAGCTGTTCCTTGTCGGCTCTTGCCCGTCCGAGGTGATCAAGCTGGACCTCGCCCGCGCCGCCGAACGGATGAACGTGCAGCACGCGCCGCATGTGCGGGTTTACAACTACTCAGGCTCGGGCATCGAGACGACCTTTACCCAAGGCGAGGATGCCTGCCTTGCCGCGATGGTCCCGGCCCTGCCCGCAACGGATGCCGCCGAGTTGCTGGTGGTCGGTGCCCTGCCGGATGTGGTTGAGGATCAGTGCCTTGCCCTTCTGTCCGCGATGGGCGTCGGCCCGGTGCGGATGCTGCCTGCGCGTCGGTCGGGCGATATGCCCGCCGTGGGGCCGAACAGCCGCTATATCCTGACCCAGCCTTTCCTTGGCGATACCGCAGCTGCCCTTGATCGGCGCGGGGCCACGCGCATCGCCGCCCCCTTCCCCTTTGGCGAAGAAGGCACAACGCTGTGGCTGCAAGCCATCGCCGATGTCTATGGCGTGACGGCAGACCGTTTTGACGCCGCCACCGCCGCCCCCCGCGCCCGTGCGCGCAAGGCCGTGGCTGCCCATGCCGCCACCCTGTCGGGCAAGTCGCTGTTCCTGTTTCCCGACAGCCAGATGGAAATCCCGCTCGCGCGCTTTTTGGCCCGCGAATGCGGCATGCGCCCGCTTGAGGTGGGTACCCCCTATCTGCATCGCGCCTTGATGGAACCCGAACTCGTCCTTTTGCCCGAAGGACCGCTGCTGTCCGAAGGTCAGGATGTCGACAAGCAGTTGGACCGCCACGGCGCGCAGGCCCCTGATCTGACGGTCTGCGGTCTGGGTCTTGCCAACCCGCTGGAATCGCAGGGCTTCACCACCAAATGGGCCATCGAGTTGGTCTTTACCCCGGTGCATTTCTACGAACAGGCGGGGGATTTGGCGGGGCTGTTCTCCCGTCCCCTGCGCCGCAAGGCGCTGCTGACTGCGGGG
>CALRPK020000012.1:0-11976 GCA_943370015.1 Paracoccus haematequi | reverse complement strand
GTCATGTGGCGTGGGGCAGCCCTTAGCGCATCACAGCCGCAGGCGAAAGCGCAGGAATCCATCGGGGGTCAGGTCCAGTGGTTCCGGGGTGGCGGCGGGTGGCAGATGGTCGCGGGCGGCAGGCGCGGAGAGGAAGGTGACAGAGGTGCCGGGCATGGGCTGAAAGCCCCATCCGCTGGCGGCGGGGGGCAGGCGGCTGCCCCGGTCGCGCAGATGGGCGATCACCACATCGCGCACGGGCACGCCGTCATCCAGCACCAGATTGGCGCGTTCCGTCCCGGCAAAGCCCGATCCGCCGTTGGATCGGTAGCCATTCGTCGCCACGATGAAGGATTGCGCCGGGTTCAGCGGTGCGCCGCGCCACGTCAGACCGGTGATGCGCTGGGCATCGGGCGCGACCAGCCTGCCGCGCGTGTCAAAGCGCGAGGGTTGCGACAGGTCGATGCGGAAATCCAGACCGTGGATCAGATCGAAGTTGAAGGCGGGAAACTCCGGGTCGATCAGCGGGTGGTCCACCGCTTTGGGCGGGATGCGTTTGAAGAGGCCCGCCGCGCGTTCCAGCCATTGGGCGATCTCTGCCCCGGTCAGGCGCAGGGCTGTCAGGGTGTTGGGATGGGGATACAGGTCCAGCACATGGCGCAGCAGCAGGTCGCCGGGCGGGATGTCGACATAAAACCCCGGCCCGCCGCGCCCCCCGGCCTTGAAGGGGGCCACGGCGGACAGCACCGGCAGATGGCCCATGGGACCGTCGCGCAACGCCTCTGCCACGTGGCGGCCTTGGGCCAGCGCCAAAAAGCGCAGCGCGTCGCTGGGGGCGATCAAGGCGAAGTGGGTGGTGAGGGGTTGATCCACCCGGCCCAAGCGTGTGCGCACCCATGCCAGTGTGCGCTGGTGGGCGGCCATCACATCGGCGGCCGGATCAGGGGGCAGGGTCTTGGCAGCGGGGCGGGTTTCCACGCGGTGCGACAGCACGCGCCATGCGGCGGTATCGCCGCGTTCCAGCAGCAGGTCGATCACGCCCAACCGCGCACCGTAAGCCCCGGCCATGACGGCGGGTTTGCCTGCAAGGGTGCTACGGCGGGGGTCGACGCCGTCTTGGGGCGGGGCGTCGGCGGTGGGAAAGACCTGATGCGTATGGCCCATGACCACGGCGTCCACCCCCGGCAGGGCAGCAAGGGCGAGGGCGGCGTTTTCCATCCCCGGTTCGGCCAGACTGGGCCCGATGCCGGAATGGGCCAGCACCACCACGATATCCGCGCCGTCGGCGCGCAGGCGCGGCAGGGTGCGGCGGGCGGCGGTGAGGATGTCTTCGATCTTCACGCGGCCTTCGAGATGCCCGCGCTCCCACAGGGCGGTTTGGGGCGGCAAAAAGCCAGTCACCCCGATGCGCAGGCGATGGGTGTGACCGGTTTCGTCGGTCAGCACGCGGTCCAGCACGGCCCATGGCAGCACGAGGCTCAGTGCCTCGGGCCGATGGTCGGACAGGTTGCGCGGCGGGGCGGCGATGGCATTGGCGCAGACCACGGGATAGGCGGCATCGTCCACGGCGCGGATCAGATGCGGCAGGCCGTGGCTGAAGTCGTGGTTGCCCAGCGTGCCTGCGTCATAGCCGAGTGCGTTCATCGCCCGGACCACGGGGTTGATCGGGCTTTGACCCGCCGCGCCCTCTGTCGCCGCGAGATCGCCAAGCGCGCTGCCTTGCAGGAAATCGCCATTGTCAAAAAGCAGGGTGTTGGGAAATTCGGCCCGAGCGGCGGCAATCACCTCGGTCAGGGCTGCGATCCCGGTGCCGGGTGCAGGGCGGTCGGCGGCATAGTCCCATGGCAGAACTTGGGCATGCAGGTCGGTGGTCGAAAGGATGCGCAGGCGGAGCAGGGCAGAGGCCCCGGAATGGGTCAGGCCGTGTCGATCCACATCACGTTCCGGCATAACCAACTTTCACAGGGGGGCCGATGTTGGGCGCAGGCTGCCACTGGGCGGTCCGCGTTCACATGATTTTGGACAAAATCCTAAGCCCTCTAAGGGTTTGCTATCAGGTCACATCTTGTCTTGCAACCTGAGATTGCGTGGCGCTGCCATGGGGCTTTGCAGCGCGGCTGTGGCATGTCACAAGGTCGCGGTCCGGGGCAGGGGTTCCGGCGCAACAGGGGCAGCGGGTCATGCGAATTGCGGAAACGGTCACCTTTGGCGGGTCGGGTCTGGACCGCGCGGCGCAGTTGCGCGGCGATGCGGCGGCTTTGGCGGGTCTGCTGGCCGGGGGACAAGTCTTGCCGCTGTGGCAGGGCAAGCCCTTGATGCGCGGCGGCGATGATCTGGGTTGGGTGACGGCGGGGCATCCTGTGCTGGCCGATGCCGTGGCTGCACCGATCTTTCTGGGCTTGGAAGAGGATGGGGCGGGTCTTTTCACGCAAGACATCTCAAACTGGCAACCCGGCGCGGAGGTCGAGGCGGTGCAGCCCGGCTTTCTGGACCCCACGGCACAGCGTCATCCCGCCTTGTCCGAGGATTTCAGCTTTCAGGAATTGCGCGCGGTGATGGCGGCGCTGACCCCACGCGCGGCGGAACTGGCGGCCACGGCGCGGGCGATCACCGGATGGCACCGCAGCCACGGCTTTTGTGCCGCCTGCGGCGCGGCCAGTGCGGTGGCCAAGGCCGGATGGCAGCGCGATTGCCCGGCCTGTGGCACATCGCATTTTCCGCGCACCGATCCGGTGGTGATCATGCTGATCACGCGGGGCAATGCGGTGCTCATGGGGCGCAATGCCGCTTGGCCGCAGGGGATGTATTCGCTGCTGGCAGGGTTCATCGAACCCGGCGAGACGATGGAGGCCGCCGTGCGCCGCGAGGTGTTCGAAGAGGCCGGGATCCGCGTCGGGCCGGTGCGCTATCTGGCCAGCCAGCCTTGGCCTTTTCCGGCATCCCTGATGTTCGGCTGCGCCGGTGAGGCGCTGGATGACACCATCACGATTGACCCCGAGGAAATCGAGGATGCCCGCTGGATCAGCCGCGAAGAGATGCTGACCGTGTCGGCAGGTCTGCACCCAGAGATAAAACCGGCCCGCAAAGGCGCGATTGCGCATTTCCTGATTGCCAATTGGCTTGCCGACAGGCTGGAATGACCCCAGATAACAGCGTAAAGAAAAAAGTCGGAACGGTAGGCGTGTTGAAGGCAGGCATATGAAACTCAGCGGCAGGACCGATGTTCAGGCCCCCGTGGAATTCGTCTTCGATGCGATTTCCGATTTTGATTTCTGGGAACGTGCTGCCCTGCGGCGCGGGGCCGAAGTCACGCGCACCAACAAACTGCGCCAACCCGCCCCCGGTATGAGCTGGATGATCCGCTTTGGCTGGCGCGGGCGGGAGCGGCAGATGCATGTTGTGCTGAAACAGATGGACCGTCCGCTTGCCTTGGCCGTCGATGGTGACAGCCCATCGGTCGAAGGCGGGGCCGTGCTGGAACTGGTGGCGCTGTCGGCGACGCGGGTGCGTATCCTTGTGCAGACGACGATCAAGCCTCGCACCCTTGCCGCGCGGCTGTTCGTGCAGTCGATGCGGCTGGCGCGCGGCAAGGTCGCGGCGCGCTATGACAAAAAGCTGCGCCAGATGGCCACGATCATCGAACAGCGCTACGAAGAGTCGCGCCGCGGTTGAGGGTCAGCGGCGGCGGTCGGACGGGTAGACGCCCAGAATGTTCAGCTCTGTCGTGAAATAGCGCAGCTCTTCCAGCGCGCGGGCGACATGCGGGTCTTCGGGGTGGCCTTCGATATCGGCGTAAAACTCTGTCGCCGTGAAGCTGCCGCCCACCATGTAGCTTTCCAGCTTGGTCATGTTGACGCCATTCGTCGCGAAACCGCCCAACGCCTTGTAAAGCGCCGCCGGAATATTGCGGACGCGGAAGGTGAAGGTGGTGATCATCTCACCCGCGCCACGGCGGGACTGGTCGGCGGTCCGGCTCATGACCAGAAAGCGGGTGGTGTTGTTCTTGTGGTCCTCGATATGGCGGGCGACGACGTCCAGACCGTAGATTTGCGCGGCCAGTTCGCTGGCCAATGCGGCGCGCGTCTTGTCCCCGGCCTCGGCCACCTCACGCGCGGCGCGGGCGTTGTCAGTGCTGACGCGGCCCTTGATTCCATGCGCTTTCAGGAAACCCGCGCATTGCGGCAGGATCACCACATGGCCATGCGCCTCTTGGATGTCCTCCAGACGCGCGCCCGGAACGCCCAAAAGGTTGACATGGACGCGCACGAAGGCCTCATCCACGATGTGCAGACCGGCCTTGGGCAACAGGCTGTGGACATCCGCCACCCGGCCATAGGTGGAGTTTTCGACGGCCAACATGCCCAGATCAACCTCGCCCGAGCGGGTCATTTCGACAACGTCTTCAAAGGTTTGGCAGGGAACAACCTCAAATTCCGGGCGGGCTTGTGCGCAGGCCTGATGCGAATAGGCACCAAGCTCTCCTTGAAATGCGATCCGGCCCTGTGTCCGCCCCGTCATGTCTCGCCCCCGAAATCCAGACAAAAATGCCCCTGCGGGGCAATCGGTCGCGCTACTACACCTTGAAACAGGTGGGGGGAAGCAGATAGATACCGCGCCAAAGAACGGCCAAAGGAAGGCGAGACATGTTCGACACGATGACCATGACCAAGACTGTGGGGGCGGTCTGCGGCTCGCTTCTGGTGTTCCTGCTGGGCGGCTGGGTGGCAAGCTCGCTCTACCACGTCGGGGCGGAAGGCCACGGCGAAGAAGGTGAGCTGACGCAGGCCTATTCCATCGACACCGGCGCAGAAGAAGCCCCGGCTGCCGAAGAAGAAGGCCCTGACTTTGCAACCGTTCTGGCCTCGGCCGATGCGGGCGCGGGCGAAAAGGTGTTTGCCAAGTGCAAATCCTGCCACCACATCGACGGCACCGACGCGACCGGTCCGCACCTGAACGGTGTGGTTGACCGTCAAAAGGCCGCTGCCGCTGGTTACGCCTATTCCGAGGCGCTGGCCGCCATGTCGGCGGATGCTTGGACCCCGGAAAATCTGAACGGGTTCCTGACCAGCCCGAAAAACTACATGCCGGGCACCAAGATGTCCTTCGCCGGTCTGCCCAAGATCGAAGACCGCGCCAACGTGATCGCCTATCTGGCGACGCTGAACTGATCGAACCGCGCCCTAGCGGCGCGTTGAGATGGCACGACATGAACCGCCCGGCGCCTTGCGTCGGGCGGTTTTGCATGTGCCGCGCCGCAGGCCGGGAACTGTCATGACGCCGCCGTGTTGAAGGCGACAGCGATTCCAATCGCATCGCACAGGAAAGACACATGTCATGGGCTTCATCTGGACAATCATCATCGGTCTGGTCGCAGGGATCATCGCAAAGCTGATCCATCCCGGTCGGAATGAGCCGCAGGGCTTTATCCTGACGGCTGTTCTGGGGATCGTGGGTGCCGTCGTGGCGACGTGGATCGGGCAAGCCATGGGCTGGTACGGGCAGGGGCAGGGCGCGGGTCTGATCGGCGCGGTGGTCGGCGCGATCATCGTCTTGGTCATCTGGGGCGCCATGACACGCCGCGCCTGACAAGGGTGGCGTTCATCAGCAACTGAACAAGAAGGGGTGGTAAGATGGCACGGAGTGGATTTCCCTCGATGACAGCGCTGCTCGGCCTGTTGGCCGTTGCAGGCTATCAGAACCGCGACAAGCTTGCCGAAATGGTGCGCCAGCACGGCGGTGGCGGCAATCCTGACCCACGCGGACGCGATCCGCGTGAGTCGTCGGCGGGCGGAACGTCGGATGGCGGATTGCTGTCGGGCGGTCTGGGCGGATTGCTTGGCAGTCTGATGGGTGGCTCTTCGGGCCAATCCGACGGGACGCGCGCGTCTTCCGGCGGTGGCTTACTGGGCGGTTTGTTGGGCGGTGGTCTGGGCGAGCTGGATCAGCAGTTCCGACGCAACGGGCGCGGCGACGATGTCGATTCCTGGGTTGGCACCGGCCCGAACCGCGAAGTGGCGCCGCAGGATCTTGAATCCGCGCTTGGCCCCGACGTGTTGGACGACCTGATCGAGACGACGGGCCTGTCACGGGACGAGCTTTTGCGCCGTCTGTCCACAGAGTTGCCGCGTGCGGTCAATGAGTACACCCCGCAGGGCCGCTTGCCCGCACAAGACGAATTTGACCACTGAGACCAGTCTGCTGCACCAATAAACGGCGGCACTGTGCGTGCCGCCGTGCCAACTTGCTGTTTGTGTCGAGGTTTCACGCAATCGCAACTTGCCCTTGGCCACCCGTCCACTAGCATGCTTCCCAAATCAAGGCGCGGCGGGACCGCGCCCGGGCGCATGGGGGAAGCGGCGGTATGGTAGGGCATGGTGCAGCGTCGGGCAAAGGCACGGCAATCGCGGTCAAGTCGAAGGACCGCATGACGCTGGGTTGGCTGGGGGCCGGTGTTTTGGCCCTCGCCCTCGCGACGGGGGCCACGCAACTGCGCGCGCAAGAGGTGAACGTCAGCCATGCCATCACCACCTTCGGCGATCCGCCGAAATATCCCGCCGATTTCCAGCATCTGGATTACGTCAACCCGGATGCGCCCAAGGGCGGCGAGATTTCGGAATGGACCTTTGGCGGTTTTGACAGCCTGAACCCCTATTCAGTCGAAGGCCGCTCTGCCGCGCTGGCCTCGGCCCCGCTGGAATCGATCCTGACCAGCACGGCGGATGAGATCGGGACATCCTACTGTCTGCTGTGCGAGACGATGGAATATCCGGCGGACCGGTCTTGGGTGATCTTCAATCTGCGCCCGGATGTGAAATTCTCGGACGGGACGCCGCTGACGGCAGAGGATGTGCTCTTTTCCTATGAGACCTTCCTTGCCAAGGGTCTGACCGATTTCCGCACCATCCTTGCCGATCAGGTGGACAAGGCCGAGGTGTTGGACCCGCTGAAGATCAAGTTCACCTTCAAGACCGGCATCCCGACGCGTGACCTGCCTGAGGCTGTGGGTGGTCTGCCGGTGCTGTCCAAGGCGGATTACATCGCCAAGAACATGGACCTTGAGAAATCCTCGACCACGCCGTTCTTGGGCTCTGGCCCCTATATGTTCGACAGCATGGATATGGGGCGGTCGATCAGTTGGAAGCGCAACCCTGACTATTGGGGTGAGGATTTGCCGATCAACCGCGGGCGCGGCAATTTCGACAAGATCACCTATGAATATTACGGCGATTACGATGCCGCGTTCGAAGGGTTCAAAGGTGGTGATTACACCTTCCGCCAAGAGGCATCCTCGATCACATGGGCCACGCGCTATGACTTTCCGGCGCTGTCGAATGGCTGGGTGAAGAAAGAGGAAATCGCCAACGGGGCCAAGGCGAATGGCCAAGCCTTCCTGTTCAACCTGCGGCGCGAGAAGTTCCAAGACATCCGCGTGCGGCAGGCGATTGGTCTGATGTTCAACTTTGAATGGTCGAACAAGACGCTGTTCTATGGGCTCTACAGCCGGATCAATTCGGTCTGGGAAAACTCATGGCTCGCCGCCGAAGGGGCACCGTCGCCGGAAGAGGTGGCGATCCTGAAACCCTTGGTGGACGAAGGCTTGCTGGATGCGTCGATCCTGACCGATCCCGTGGTGATGGCCCCGTCGTCAGGGGAACGGCAGTTGGACCGCAACAACCTGCGCGCGGCATCGGCCCTGCTGGATGAGGCGGGTTGGGCCGTGGGCGATGACGGCCTGCGGCGCAATGCGGCGGGCGAGACGTTGCGGGTGGAATTCCTGAACGACAGCCCAACCTTTGACCGCGTGATCCTGCCCTTTATCGAAAACCTGAAAGCGCTGGGTGTCGATGCCGTCCTGACCGGGGTGGACAATGCCCAGATGGAAAGCCGTACCCGCCCGCCAAGCTATGATTTCGACATCATCGTCGGCAACGCGCGGTCGAGCTATATTTCGGGCTCCGAGTTGATGCAGTTCTACGGATCGGACACCGCCGATGTGTCGGCCTTCAACCTGATGGGTCTGAAATCCCCGGCTGCGGATAAGGTGATCCAGACGGTGATGGCGGCCAAGTCCAAGGATGAGTTGACCGTGGCGACCAAGGCTTTGGACCGCGTGCTGCGGGCGCAGTATTTCTGGGTGCCGCAATGGTTCAAGGCATCCAGCTGGGTCGCCTATCTGGACATGTACGCTTATCCCGAAAACCTGCCGCCCTATGCCTTGGGAGAGTTGGATTTCTGGTGGTATGACGCGGCCAAGGCAGAAAAACTGAAAGCGGCGGGCGCGATCAAGTGACCTTTTCCCCGGCTGAAAAGGGCATCGCCTGATGGGTGCCTATATCCTGCGCCGCCTGTTGCTGATTATCCCGACGCTGTTCGGGATCATGGTGCTGAACTTTTTCCTGACGCAATTCGTGCCGGGCGGTCCCATCGAACAGGTGGCCGCGCGGTTGGAGGGTGATGGCGATTCCTTGCAGTCCATCGCGGGCAGCGGGGATGCGGCGGCCTCTGGCCAACAGGAACAGGATCAGGGCTACATCGGCGCGCGCGGTCTGCCGCCGGAGTTTCTGGCGAAGCTTGAGGTGCAGTTTGGCTTTGCCCGCATCGTCTGTGCGGAGGGTTTCACTGGAACGCCCGATCTGAAAGACCCCGCATGCACCAAGGAAACGATCCCGACGGTGGAGCGGTTCTTCATCATGATGGGCAATTACCTGACCTTTGATTTCGGGCAGAGCTATTTCCGCTCTATCTCGGTGCTTGATCTGGTGCTGGAAAAGATGCCGGTGTCGATCACCTTGGGCCTGTGGTCCACGCTGATCGCCTATCTGATTTCCATCCCGCTGGGCATCCGCAAGGCCGTGCGCGATGGGACGCCGTTTGATACCTGGACATCGGGTGCCATCATCGTGGGCTATGCCATCCCCGGTTTCCTGTTTGCGATCCTGCTTCTGGTGCTCTTTGCGGGCGGGTCTTATTGGAAGTTCTTCCCCCTGCGCGGTCTGACCTCTGAAAACTGGGAGGAACTCAGCCTGTGGGGCAAGACGGTGGATTACCTGTGGCACATCACGTTGCCGGTCATCGCCTCAACCATTTCCAGCTTTGCCACGCTGACGCTTTTGACCAAGAACAGCTTTCTGGATGAGATCAAAAAGCAATATGTCACCACCGCCCGTGCCAAGGGGCTGTCGGAAAGCCGTGTGCTTTACGGCCATGTGTTCCGCAATGCGATGCTGATCGTGATCGCGGGCTTTCCGGCGCTGTTCGTGTCGGTGTTCTTTGGCGGGTCGGTGATCATTGAAACCGTGTTCTCGCTGGACGGTCTGGGGCAGTTGGGCTTTCGCGCCGCCGTGGAACGGGATTATCCGGTGATCTTTGGCACGCTGTTCTTCTTTGGCCTGATCGGGCTGGTGATGCAGTTGATCTCTGACCTGATGTATGTCTGGATCGACCCTCGCATTGATTTTGAGCGGAGGGGGTAACGCATGGCCCTGTCCCCGCTGAACCAACGCCGCTGGCGCAACTTCAAGGCCAACCGCCGCGCCTATTGGTCTTTGGTGTTCTTTTCCATCCTCTACGGCATCTCGCTTTGTGCCGAGGTGGTGGCGAATGACAAGCCGCTGCTGGCATCCTACAAGGGTGAACTCCACGCGCCCTTCCTGTTCTTCTACCCCGAAACCGACTTTGGCGGCGACTTCAAGACCGAGGCCGATTATCGCCAGCCCGAGGTGCAATGCCTGATCGTGGCGGCGGGGTCCGAGGCGTGCTGGGATGATCCTGAAGGCGTGCTTTTGGAAGCTGAAACCAAATCCACGGCGGGTGGTGAGCCGATCCAGCAAGGCTGGATCCTGTGGGCGCCGATCCCGTTTTCCTACAACACCATCGTGGACAAGGGCGGTGCTGCCCCCGGTGCGCCGGATCAGATGAACTATCTGGGCACCGACGACACCTCGCGCGATGTCTTGGCGCGGATCATCTATGGCTTCCGCCTGTCAGTCAGTTTTGCGCTGATCACCACGCTTTTGACATCGGTCATCGGCATCGCGGCAGGGGCGGTGCAGGGGTATTTCGGCGGGCTGGTGGACCTTGTGTTCCAGCGCATCATCGAGTTGTGGGGGGCCACGCCCACGCTTTACGTCATCATCATCGTGGCGGCGATCTTCCAGATGAACTTCTGGCTTTTGGTGATCCTGTCGGTGCTCTTCGGTTGGACCTCGCTTGTGGGGGTGGTCAGGGCCGAATTCCTGCGGGCGCGGAATTTTGAATATGTCCGCGCGGCGCGGGCTTTGGGGGTGCCGGACCGGGTGATCATGTATCGCCATGTGCTGCCGAATGCGATGGTGGCGACGCTGACGTTCTTGCCCTTCCTGATCACCGGGGCCATCGCTTCGCTTGCGACGCTGGATTATCTGGGCTTTGGTTTGCCTGCCTCTGCCCCGTCATTGGGGGAACTCACGCAGCAGGCCAAGCAGAACATTCAGGCCCCGTGGCTGGCGTTTTCGGCCTTTTTCACCTTTGCCATCATGCTGTCGCTCTTGGTCTTCATCTTTGAAGGCGTGCGCGATGCCTTTGACCCGCGAAAGACCTTCCGATGACCGACGCGGTTCTAAAGGTTGAAAACCTGTCCATCGCGTTCCGCCAAGACGGGGCCAGCCGCCCTGCGGTGCGCGGGGTGTCGTTCACGGTTGGGCGCGGGGAAACGGTGGCCTTGGTGGGCGAATCCGGGTCGGGGAAATCCGTCACCGCCCTGTCTACAGTGGGCCTCTTGCCCGATAGCGCTGAGGTGTCGGGGTCGATCCGCTATGGCACCACGCAGATGGTGGGTGCGGCAGAGGCCACGCTGCGGGCGATCCGGGGCAATGACATCAGTTTCATCTTTCAGGAACCGATGACCAGCCTGAACCCGCTGCACACGATTGAGCGGCAGTTGGGCGAAAGCCTTGCCCTGCATCAGGGGCTCAGCGGGGCGGCAGCGCGGGCGCGGATCATCGACCTGCTGGAAAAGGTGGGCATCCGCGATGCCGAAAGCCGCCTGACCGCCTATCCGCATCAACTGTCAGGTGGGCAACGGCAGCGGGTGATGATCGCAATGGCGCTGGCCAATGGGCCGGAGTTGTTGATCGCGGATGAGCCCACCACGGCGCTGGATGTGACGATTCAGGCGCAAATCCTTGATCTGCTGGCCGAGTTGAAGGCGCGTGAGAACCTGAGCCTTCTGTTCATCACCCATGACCTTGGCATCGTGCGCCGCATCGCGGATCGGGTCTGCGTGATGAAGGATGGCGAGATTGTCGAACAAGGGCCTGCGGCAGAGGTGTTCGCCAACCCCCAGCACCCCTATACCCAAAAGCTGTTGGCGGCAGAGGCGAAGGGTCTGCCCGACCCGGTGGCGAAAGCGGCCCCTGTGGTGGCCGAGACGCAGAACCTGCGCGTCTGGTTTCCGATCCATGCCGGATTGCTGCGGCGGGTCGTGGGCCATGTGAAGGCGGTGAACGATGCCACGCTGACCGTCCATGCAGGTGAAACGCTGGGGATTGTGGGGGAGTCGGGGTCTGGCAAGACCACGCTGGCGCTGGCGATCCTGCGGCTGATCCCGTCCGAGGGGCGGGTGGTGTTCCTTGGCCAGAACCTTGCCGAACGGCAGGGCCGCGCGATGCGCGATCTGCGCCGTGATATGCAGGTGGTGTTCCAAGACCCCTTCGGCAGCCTCTCGCCCCGCATGACGGCGGCAGAGATCATCGCCGAAGGTTTGGGCGTGCATGGGCTGGAACCGGGCCGCAACCGCCGCGACATGGTGGCGGAGATCATGGCTGAGGTGGGCTTAGACCCCGCGATGATGGACCGTTATCCGCATGAATTCTCCGGCGGGCAGCGCCAGCGTATTGCCATCGCGCGGGCGATGATCCTGCGGCCCAAACTGGTGGTGCTGGATGAGCCGACCTCGGCGTTGGATATGACGGTGCAGGTGCAGATTGTGGAACTGCTCCGCGCCTTGCAGCGCAAATG
>CALRPK020000011.1:0-12005 GCA_943370015.1 Paracoccus haematequi | reverse complement strand
GCAAAGTGGGCGGTGAAGGCTGCAACGTCAGCCTCATCCATCCAGTATTGCATCCGCTTGGTGCCGGGATGAAGGCGTGCTTTCGCCGGGACATGACCTGCCTCAATCAGCGCCGTAAAGTTGCCTTTGTCCCGCAAGCCAATGGTCCGACCATAGGCCACAGCGCTTTGCAACCGACCGCCCTCTGTCGGGTCCAGCGTTGGTTGGGCTGCAATCAAAGGCGCGAGCTGTTCCAACCGCACAACGATGCCATGAAAGCCGGCTGCGCCTTGTCTTGCACCTACGTCGAGGGAACCGGCATTGATGGCGTCAACCATTCTCAGAAGGCTTACAGCCGTCCGCTGGCGCGCCAGAAGGAGCGTCTGCCAAGACGGGTCGTCAGCCGCGACCATGACGGCCTCAGCCATGAGCTTAGCCACGAGCGCCTCGCCATCTGCGACCCGCCACACGTTCTTGACCGAAGGGACACGGGTTCTTGGAACAAGGAGCCCTTCTTCTTGCAGCGCGATCAGCTCAAGTTTCGTTGCGCCTATTGCGCGCTCCATCGCGTTCGGACCGACCAAGGTCGGGATATCGGCGAGCAATGCCCTGTGTTGCACTGCGTCAAAGACCAGCCGCGTGTCTGGCCTGGGGTCATCGCGCCCGACCGCGCCGGCCTCGATCAGGAATTGCCGGACCAGTTTCGGCCCGACGCCGATCTCCTCTGCGGCCGAACAGATGGAATGCCTGCGCCGCGCCACAACCGGCTCGCCTAGAAGCACCTCTCCGACCGCATAGGGCCAGTGGTCGAGAATGCAGTCCCGAAGAATGCTTCGGAAGGCCGCGAAATCGGTGTCATTGGCGTATAGTCGGTCAAGGGCGCTGTAGAGCTCACCAAAGGCCGCTCTGGCCTTTTGCCCCGGTTGGGTCGCCTGCGCAGCCAGCCGATCAAATTCTGCGCGGATCGCCGGAGCACCCTGTGCCGCAATTTCAAACCCAGCCGCAAGGATCTTCCCTGCGCGCGCCTTGCCAGACCCTACGCCTTCGCCAAGGCGCGCCAACCCGAGGTATCGACAGATGGTTGTGGCTGCAAACAGCCCGTGGTCCTTGAGGGCCGTGAGGTCTGTTCCATCCTCCAGCCGACGATCCAACCACAGATCATAGGGGGACGGTTCTTGCCGTGGGCGGTCGAAGGCACCAGCTTGCAGGTCCGGCAAGATCGCTTCCAGATTTGCGCCGATATCATATCGGACGCCGACCTTTTTCTGGGACCAGAGGGTTACCAAAGGGTGGCCATGCCGGGTGCAGCACACCGCCTCTCGCATCAGCCAATCCCCCCGCATGACCATGGCCGCTGTCGGGGACCCCTCGGTCGCTGCGATATCCTCACGCAAACAGATCGGGCAACCCTGCATATCAGGGTTGCGCAGTGCACGAGAGACGAAAACCTCGTCGCGGAAGCGCATCCGCACATTGCCGATCTTCTCTCCGGTCCAAGACATGAGTTCAGCCATGTCTTCTGATGTGAGTTTGGTCCGGTCCGCAAAGTGACGGAGCGCCTCTTCGCTCTGCATCTCAATAAACTTCAGCGATATTCCGATGTCGAAGGCGAACTGATGGGTGGTTGTCTGCCATGTGGCCGCACAACGCGACAGAAAAGAGAAGACCGTTTCCCGATGGGCCGGACGAGGCATCTTTACGGGCAGCAAGTCTGTGGTCTTCATGGGAAATGTCTCAGCGTCTTTGCCAGTGATACTGGTGGCTTCTCTCTCTGCCTAGATAAGACGGAACCCGCCTTGGTCATCGCTGTCCCCTCAAAAAGGGGGGCTAGACCGTTCTTTCTGGTCCCGGATAGCCAAGGGTCATGATCACGCATCGCCATATTTTGGCCAAACGGGCCAAAAAGTTGACCATTGACATGGCAATTTCTTCCATCGCTGAAAACTCAACGAGTTACGCCGCCGGGGTTCGGGCGGCGTTTTTTCGACAAGAAACATGGTAACGCGAACTCAATCCAGTCGCCCGAACGGTGGTGGCCCTCGATATCCGCGTCCCCCAACCAGCGCCGGCGCGCCTATCGATGGCGCGACACACGACCCCGATGGACTTCCACGACAATCCTCTTTGAGAAAGTATTCCACACAATAAAATCAACTTTGGATTGCACCAAGCCGTTCCATCCCTTAGGAGGAAGAGACAGGTTTCTTTTCGAAGGCGAGCCCACCTTGTCGTGGGAGCGGAAGAAGTGGATGACCAAGAGACGGGAAATTGTCTGAATGGCTTTCAACATTCTTTGTTTGTCTGGGGGAGGCTTCCTTGGGCTCTACACTGCCGCTGTCCTGGCGAAGATTGAGGATGAGTGTGGCGAGCCGCTTCACCGGAAGTTCGACCTGATTGCCGGGACATCCATTGGTGGCATCCTTGCTCTCGCTATTGCATCGGGCCACAGTATGGCAGACGCTGTGAAAGTTATGGTGCAAGAGGGTCCAAAAATATTTGGCTCAAAACCACCAAGCCCAAAACTAGATCTGGTGAAATATCCAACACGACCGAAATACAGACCCGGGGGCCTCAAATGCTTGATTGAACAGTTTGTGGGTAAAGAAACCTACGTCGCTGATCTGAAGCGGAATGTGATCATTCCTTCCGTGAACATCACCAAAGGCAGCACTCAGGTATTCAAAACACCACATCACCCGACATTCGTGCGCGACTGGAAGCTGAAGGTAGTCGACGTTGCCCTCGCCACATCCGCCGCACCAACCTTCTTCCCTCTTCATCAAATTGATCATGAGCGGTTCGCAGATGGTGGCCTCTATGCGAACAGCCCAGATGAACTTGCCCTTCATGAAGCGTTGCACTTCTTTAACCAAAACATAGATGATGTATCTATCCTCAGCATCGGAACCACAACTTCCAATTTCAGCTTTGACAGCAGCATCGAAAATGACATCGGTTGGCTTGGCTGGCTTTCCGATCAGCGACTGCTCAAGGTAATGAACGGATCTCAGCAGTTGAAGGCTGACTTCATCATGGGCCACCGCCTTAAAGAAAGATACCTGCGAGTTGACGCCGAGCCATCGCCAAGCCAGCTGAAGAATATGGGTCTTGATGCGGCCACACCCCAAGTGATCAAAGACCTTCAAGGCCTTGCGGAAGCCTCATTCCGAAGCAATATCCCAAAAATAAAAGCGCGGGGATTTTTGGACCACAGCGTGCCAGACAGTGACTATTTTCAACGAGCAGAAATCGCAAAACATTTCAAAGAACGGGGGCGCTGACTTGGGTATCTGTGCAATGCTTTTCCATAACCCACAGGACCGTGAAAACTCACTGTCTTATAGGATCACACCGTCGGACCAGCAGTTTAGCGATCAAAAAGATCGGTGGAACGATCTTGCGGACGTGATCAAGCAAAGGCTCCGCGACTGGAGTGGGCTACCAGTGTCTTCGTGGCTTCAGGGTTCTTACAAGTTCATGACACAGATACGCCCCGCCTCGATGGGAGGGGAGTTCGATATCGACCTTGGTGTATACTTGGAGTGGGATGGCTCATCGGATGATGGTGAATTCGGACCGAAGGAGATCAAGGACAAGGTCCAACAAATTCTCGTCGAATACGCCGCCGACGTTTTGGATGATAAGACCAAAGTCGAGGAGCCGAAAACCCGGTGCAACCGGATTTCGTTCACCGATGACTTTCACATCGACGTCCCAAGCTATCACCTTAACCGCGATGCGGACGCAAGAAATCTGGCCACTGAAGCTGATGCATGGGAGGAGAGCGACCCCAAGGCGATCTACATTTGGTGGAAGAATTCCTTTGATGCTGATGTTCGTGAGCTGGCTCGCAGGATGGTCCGATGCCTCAAGATGTGGGCTGCCTTGAATCTCAAAGAGGATAGCCGACCATCATCTATCATGGTCACTGTCTTGGCGGCAGAAGCGATCCTCGAAATGGATCTGTCCACTTTGTCCGGAGATGACGAGGTTCTCGCTGAAATCGCGAAGCTTGCCCTGGGGAGGCTTCGATCTTCTTCTAGGGTGCAAAACCCTGTTTCGTTGGGCGAAAACCTGAACCGCCTTTCTGAAGATGGCTTTAAAGCATTCCTGACTGAACTGGAGACCCTGAAAAACACTTCCGCCCGAGCAATTGCGACGCAAGACCTTCTGGAGGGCTCCGATCTCTGGTCGGGAGTATTCGCCCACTTTTTCCCAATGCCAAAAGACGAAGAAGTCGAAGCCGTTGCGAGGTCGTTCCAGCGCAACGCTGTTCAGGTCTTTCAGTATGTGCCGGAGGTAAAGGTTGTGGCGAAGATTGGAGACAAGGTAATCGAAGGGCTTAATGCGATTGGGCCGGTGCGCAAGGGAGCAACTCTCGAGTTTTCAGTCGTTAACCAGCAAGCCTTTCCTGTCGGTGCAGAAGTATCGTGGATGGTGCGGAACGACGGTCAAGAAGCTGAGCGCGAAAACGATCTTGGGCATTTCTCGGGGTGTGGAATGACCAACAAAGAAAACACCGCATATAAAGGCACACACTACGTGGATGTTGTCGTAAGGCTCAACGGAAGAGCTATCGGACGACGTAGAGTGAAGGTGGTGGTCTCGAGCATCGGCACTCCGCTCAGAAACCCGCGGAGACCGGCTTACACTTTGATGAACCGAAGGAGAGGTTGAGGAAAGTCATTCCATCTGTGAAAACCAATGAGTTACGCCGGCAGAATTCAGGCGGTATTTTTGATGGTGGGGTAGGTTTTGTCGAGGGCTAAGGAAGTCGGCCGGTCCGCCCGCCCACATTTAAAGATTTGGCTATCCAACCCCGTTTTGTTTTGGCTGAAGTGAGAAAGCAACTTGCCGTCAGATGATACCCCAAGTGATAACAGGCATATGACCATTCGCAGTCTCAGATTTCGTCGCCCCGACATCACAGGTTTCTCGTTGCTGATGACAATCGGGCTTGGTCTGCTCATCCTTGCGGACGGAAGGGCGCGTGCAGAGGGTGCACCCATCTTTGAGGCGCGTGTCAGCAAGGTTTTGGATGGCGACACTTTTACGCTCAGAGGCGAACCGCGCCGAATTCGTGTCTGGGGACTCGATGCTCCAGAGTGGAACCACGAAGGTGGCTCACGCGCCACGTCATCCTTGCGCAACATGATCTCCGGAGAGCAGCTGCGCTGTGCTGTTCTCGATATCGACCGATATGGACGCCTCGTTGCACAGTGCTTCCTTCCCGATGGCCGTGACATCGCGGCGGCGATGATCGCCTCCGGTGCTGCGGCGGAATACTGCAAATATTCCGGCGGATATTACGGCACCTGCTGACACCCCCGGGCGGAGGTTGGTGCGCCTCCCCGCAAGTGCCCGCGTCCTCCCGGACGGATCTGACGAATTCGTTCATCCAGGCTGGCCAAACCGCTTGTCTTTGCCACGTAGATGGTCTGATTTGTCTAAGGTTTCCATGACGAGGTTGTCAGTATGACGGGTCTGATCGATGAAATTCAGCGTGAATCCCTCGACCGGCAAATCCCCATCGAAGATCTCCTCCGGCGCGTGAAGCTTGCCGCGGCAAAACTTGGGCTGGAGCAGATTGAAGACTGGGTCGACCAAGAGCTGAATGGTTACAAAAATGAGATTCCAGAATACAGGATTATCCTGGGCAAGCCTGTCGCATTGAACCCCGTTCGCGGATGGATTCCCCTCGGTGGCGATCCAAAATTGATCAGCTTCCTGTCGCAACGATCCATGCCGCACTCCGTGTCACATCTGCGGAACATGGTCGACGAATGGCGCGGATCCTCGCATGGGGTTCTGGCCATCGACCCGCAGGTCGAGGCCAATATTCTCGCGAAACTGAGCGTCCCCATGACCGGCATTGGTAGCGAGATCTCGAGGTCGGCGATCGTCAGCGTATTGGACACGGTTCGATCCCGCGTTCTGCAATGGGCGATCGATGTGGAGAAACTTGGCATCCGCGGTGAGGGCATGTCCTTCAGCAGAGAGGAAAAGATCATGGCACAGACCACCACGAACACCTTCCATATCGGGAGTATCGGGAATTTTGCCGGAAACCTAGGTTCGGGAAACAGTGCCGGAGACATCAGCCTGAACGCCCAAGAGATCGCGCAGGTAAGGAAAATCCTCCAGCAGGTCCGCGAGAGCGTCCCTGCGCTTTTGGAGCAGGGCGCCGGTGCGGAGCTGGGCGGCCTTGTGGAAGCGATCGATGCAGAGATCACATCAGGAAAGCCTGATGGAACAAAGCTCGGGGGGCTTGTCATGGACGCGCGCAATGCTCTGTCTGGCGCTACGGGAAACCTGCTCGCGACCGGTGCGCTTTCCGCCATCGCGTCGATCGCGCAGATCTTCGGGCTTTGACGCCGGCAACTTGGTAAAAGTGCCAGCGCCGAGCAAGCTCAGATCACATCAAAGAACTGCTCAGCAAGCTCCAGCCTGCTGAGCTCCATAGGTCGCCTCTCCGACCGTATACTTGTCGCCCGCGTCTTCGGAGAGCTGCTCGATCAGCCCCTGGCAGGAAAATCCCATCATCGAGAGATACTGGTTGGCCGACCGGACGGCCTGCTCGTTCCAGTCGACCGTCATGCTGTCGACGGCCGCCGTGGCATCGGAAGTAAGCGTCACCTGAACCCCACCTTCCCGCTTGGTCGTGATCGCTTCATTGGAGGTTTGTGAAGATCAGGACGGAGTTTCTCCATGGAGGCTGGATTGGAGGCCCTATTCGCCGGTTCTGGCCGAATGGGGCGAAGGGTTCGCGGCCTTTCTGGCGGCCTTCCCGCCGCTGGCGGCCTATCTCTATCTGGCCGATGTGGCCCGCATCGAATGGGCGCGGGGGCGGGCCTTCCATGCTGCCGATGCGCCGCCCGTCGATCCGGCGCAACTGGCGACCGCCGAGCCGGAGCGGGTGCGGATGACGCTGCACCCGTCGGTCCATGTGCTGCGCCTCGCCCAAGCTGCGGTCGTTTACGCACGACGATGCCTGCCATGAACGACACAAACGGCTCTGGGCAAACTGCGAAGTCAACGGACGGGCAAAGAAATTCGCAGGTTCGTCTGTCGCCCGACTCTTCGTTGTTATCCTGTGGGATTTCGCCGTGCCTTTGCATGGAAAGTAGAGCCGCAATGATTCTGCGCGGGCATGGCTGCGCTGCAGATGTTAAGATGATGGCAATCAGCGATGCCACCACTTGTGAAATTTCCGTTACTTAAGTTTTACGAACGTCATTGCGGCGTCATGAAGTTACGTAAATAGTTGATTTTAATGTTACAAACTGTGGTTTTCCTGCCGCAACCCATGCTCAATGCCGCAAGCCTTATGTTCGCTTCGTATCGCTCTGATAGCGATGCAGCGTCGACCGCACAGCTGCCGGTCGGAAGCTACAAGGTATCGCTCGAATGAAAAAAACACTTCTCCTCTCCACCTTGCTGTCGCTCGCTGCGGGCGCGGCACTGGCCGATGTTTCGCTGTCGGGTGACGGTCGCATGGGCGTGACGTCGGTTGACGCAGGCAAGACCGCCACGTTCGACAGCCGTGCCCGCGTGCGCTTTACGCTTGCGGCAGAGGCCGACAGCGGTCTGAAATTCGGTGGCCAGTTCCGCGCTGCTGACGCGCCCAACGCCGCTGCGGGCACGCGCGGCACTATCTTCATCGAACACCCCACTTTTGGTCGTCTGACCATGGGCGACGCCGAAGGCGCCGTGCAGGCTGCCGTGGTCCAGTTCGTGGCCATTGGCTACAACGAAACCGGCAAGTTGCAGGAATTCCAATTCCTGACCGGCGGCGATTTCACCACCGGCACGGGCGCGATTGACGTGCTTTATGCCTACACCAACCCCAACATGGGCAATGGCGTGCTGGGTGCTTACGTGTCGCACGGCAACCCCGGCACCGGCAGCGGTGCAGGTGCTGCGGCGTTGTCGGATGACTACGCCCTTGGCGTGTCTTACACGACCGAGTTCTGGAAAATCGCCGCTGGTTACGAAGACACTGGCGTGCGCTCGCAGTCGGTGCTCAGCGGCAGCTATGGCAACGGTCAGGCCGAAGTCAAAGTGGCCTACGGCCTGCGCGACGACGACAAGGAGCAATATGCCGTCTATGGCACCTACATCCTTGGCACCACGACCCTGACCGGCTTCTACCGTCAGGATTTCGCCGGGAATGACTATCAGGGTTTCGGTGTCACCCACGACTTGGGCAGCGGTCTGGCTATCGCGGCGGGCTATGCCAAGAAAGACAGTGGCAAGGCCAACGTCAACATCGGCGCGACGATGTCCTTCTGATCGGGGGCAGCCGCCCCCGACATGCGCGGGTGAACCGTCACCCGCGCCCACCCCAATCCATAATGGAGCGTTCCATGTCTTTCCTTCGTATGGCGATGCCGGCCGTGGCCGCGCTTGCCCTCTGCACCAGTGCGGCGCAGGCCCGTGACAACCTGCAGATCACGGGTTCATCGACCGTTCTGCCCTATGCCACCATCGTGGCGGAATTGTTTGGCGAAAACGCGGGCTTCCCGACCCCGGTCGTCGAAGGTGGCGGCTCTTCGGCAGGAATCAAGAAATTCTGCGAAGGCGTGGGCGAGAATACGCCCGACATCGCCAATTCGTCGCGCAAGATCAAGGCGGGTGAACTGGCGCGCTGCAAGGAAAACGGCGTGAGTTCGGTCGCCGAAGTTCAGATCGGCTATGACGGCGTGGTCTTCGCGTCCGACATCAACGGTCCCGGCTTCGCGTTGACCGCAGCGCAGGTTTACAATGCGCTGGTCAAAGAAGTCGTGATTAACGGCCAGTTGGTGGCAAACCCCTATTCCAAGTGGTCGGACGTTGACCCGTCGCTGCCGGATCAGGAAATCCTCGCCTTCATCCCGGGCGCGAAGCACGGCACTCGCGAAGTTTTCGACACCAAGGTTGTCGAAGACGGCTGCAAGACCTTCAAGGCTGACAAGGTCGTGGCCCGCCGCGTGAACGGTGACAAGACCAAGACGACCGAAGGCTGCATCGCCATGCGCACCGACGGCCGCGTGGTCGAAATTGATGGCGACTACACCGAGACACTCGCCCGCCTGGCCGCGAACAAGAACGGCATCGGGGTGTTCGGTCTGGCCTTCTACGAAAACAACAAGGACAAGCTGCGCGTCGCCACCTTCAAGGGCGTGGAACCCTCGCGTGAGACGGTTGCCTCTGGGAAGTATAAGGTGTCGCGCCCCCTGTTTATGTATGTGAAGATGCAGCACGTCGGCACGATCCCCGGCCTGAAGGAATTCGTCTCCTTCTTTGTCTCGGACGAGGTTGCAGGCCCCGGCGGCCCGCTGGAAGCCTATGGTCTTGTGCCCGATCCGCAGCTTTCCAAGACCCAGCAAAAAGTCGAAGCCGACAAGACCATGTAATCCGCTTCACTGTCCCGATCGCCAGGGCCTGCGTGGATATCGCAGGCCCTGTGCATTTCTGGGTGGGCAGTTCACGAGCGCGTTGTCATGGAAGCTTCATTGGACAGCATGCTCCCAGTCGGATATTTCCAGATTTATGGAAATAAAGACCGCAACCCATGCCTTCGCATCCCTCGGCCATCCTGGCCGGCTGGCCGTGTTCCGCCTCTTGATGCGTTTTGCCCCGCAGGGTGCCCGTCCGACAGAGATGGCCGAGGCGCTGGAACTGAAGCCCAACACCCTGTCGCATCACTTGTCGGACCTGACGGCCTGCGGGCTTGTGCGGGTCACGCGGCAGGGGCGGTCGCTTTTTTACGCGGTCGATCTGTCGGTCACCTCGTCCCTTGTCAGCTATCTGGCGCTGGATGTCGGGCGTGCACGGCCGGACTTGATCCCCTCCGTGCAGGATGTCGCCATGCCTGACCAATGTTTCAATGTGCTCTTCATCTGTTCCGGCAACTCTGCCCGGTCGATTTTTGCCGAGGCGCTGTTGCGCGATCTGGGACAGGGCCGCTTCCACGCCTTTTCGGCGGGAACGCGCCCCGGCATAGCGCTGAACCCTTTCGTGCTGGAGGTTCTGGCCCGCAATGGCCATGCGGTGGATGATCTGCGCGCCAAGCACATCAGCGAATTCCAACAGGCGGACAGCCCGGTGATGGATTTTGTCTTCACCGTCTGCGACACCTCCGCCGCTGAAGATTGCCCGCCTTGGCACGGCCAACCAATCACCGGCCATTGGGGTCTCCCTGACCCGGTAAAGGCCACAGGGACGCAGGCGGAGCGCGCCCTGGCCTTCGCCCGGATCTATGCCGCCCTGCGCCGCCGCATCGCGGCCTTTGTGGAACTTCCCTTGGCAGAGTTGTCCCGTCTGACGCTGCAAGCCCGTGTCGATGCCATCGGCACCGAAACTCCCTGAACCGAAGCACCCTGACCGGAAAGGCTGATCCCATGCCCCGCATCGCCCTGAACGGCCTTGGCCGCATCGGTAAACTGGTCCTGCGCGACCTGATAGACCAAGGTGCCGCCGGAGACATCGTGCTTCTGAACGATCCAGTGGGCGATGCCGAACAGCACGCCCTGCTGATGGAGTTCGACTCTGTCCACGGCCGCTGGAAAACCCCTGTTGCGGCAGCGAAAGGTGCGCTGTTTTTGAACGGCCAGACCATCCCCCTCACACACGAAAAGACCATCGAGGCGCTGCCCTTGGCAGAGATGGGTGTCGATCTGGTGATCGATGCCACGGGTGTCTTCAAGACGGCGGCCAAACTCGCGCCCTATTTCGCAGGTGGCGTCCGGAAAGTGGCAGTCAGCGCCCCGGTCAAGGATGGCGGTGCGCTGAATATCGTCTACGGGGTGAACCATCACCTGTATGACGGTGCGCAGACCATCGTCACCGCAGCCTCTTGCACGACGAACTGCCTCGCCCCGGTGGTCAAGGTGATCCACGAAAGCCTTGGCATCCGCCACGGTTCCATCACCACGATTCATGACGTGACCAACACCCAAACCATCGTGGACCGCCCGGCCAAGGACATGCGCCGCGCGCGGTCGGCCCTGCTCAATCTGATCCCCACCACGACGGGCAGTGCCACGGCGATTGCCTTGATCTACCCCGAACTGAAGGGCCGCCTGAACGGCCATGCCGTCCGGGTGCCGCTGCTCAACGCTTCCCTCACCGATTGCGTGTTCGAGGTTGCGCGCGAGACCAGCGTCGACGAGGTCAACACCCTCTTCCGCGCCGCCGCCGAAGGCCCGCTCAAGGGCATTCTCGGCTACGAAGCCCGTCCCTTGGTTTCCAGCGATTTCACCAACGATCCCCGCTCAGGCATCATCGACGCGCAAAGCACGATGGTCACGGGCGGCACGCAGGTGAAGGTCTATGCTTGGTATGACAACGAATGGGCCTATGCCTGCCGCCTTGCCGATATTGCTCGGATGGTGGCGAAAAGCCTGTGACACTTTCAGCTTGGCTCCAATACCCCACGGGGGTCGTCCATCGGATTCGCCATCGGTTCAAGAACCGATGGACGACGGGGTGTGAAACCCCCGCTCCGACCTTGCATTGAAGGCCGCCATGTCAGACCCGAACCCCCTCCGCGCCTATGCCGCCGTGACGGCGGCCTATTGGGCCTTCATGCTGTCAGATGGCGCGCTGCGGATGCTGGTCCTGTTGCAGTTCAACGCGATGGGTTTCAGTCCGGTGCAACTGGCGTGGCTCTTCCTGCTTTATGAGGTGGCAGGGATCGTCACCAACCTTGCCGCAGGCTGGCTGGCGGCAAGGTTCGGGCTGGCGGCGACGCTTTACGCAGGTCTAGCCTTGCAGATCGGGGCTCTGGTGGCCTTGGCGGCGCTGGACCCGGCGTGGTCGGTCGCGGCTTCAGTCCTGTTCGTCATGGCGGTGCAGGGGGTGTCGGGGGTTGCCAAGGATTTGGCCAAGATGTCGTCGAAATCCGCGGTCAAGCTCTTGGCCCCCCAAGGCGAGGGAAGCCTGTTCCGCTGGGTTGCCCTGCTGACGGGGTCAAAGAACGCGGTCAAGGGCTTGGGCTTTTTCCTTGGTGCGGCGCTTCTGGCGCTGGCGGGGTTCACGGCGGC
>CALRPK020000010.1:0-12359 GCA_943370015.1 Paracoccus haematequi | reverse complement strand
GCCTATTTCGCCCGTGATCCCGCCCGCGCCGAAGAGGTGCGCCAGCGCGACCAAGAGGTGGATCAGATGTATAACGCGCTCTTCCGTGAGCTTTTGACCCATATGCTGGAAGACCCTCGCGACATCACCGCCGCGATGCACCTGCATTTCATCGCCAAGAACATCGAACGCGTCGGCGACCATGCCACGGGGATTGCCGAACAGGTGGTCTATCTGGTGACGGGCAAGATGCCGGGTGAGGCGCGGCCCAAGGCTGATTCCACCTCGGGTCAGCGGAGCTGAGGCTTTGGCCGCGACCACGCGCCCCCGCTTGCTGCTGGTCGAGGATGAACCTGCACAGCGCGAGGTGCTGGTCTACAACCTGACCGCAGATGGCCATGACGTGATCACCGCCGACAATGGCGAAGACGCGCTGTTGCTGGTCGAGGAAGAACGCCCCGATCTGATCATCCTTGACTGGATGCTGCCGCGTCTGTCGGGGATCGAGGTCTGCCGCCGCTTGAAGATGCGGGCTGAAACACGCGCAATCCCGGTCCTGATGCTGTCCGCGCGCGGCGAAGAAGGCGATCGGGTGAGGGGGCTGGAAACCGGGGCGGATGACTATGTGGTCAAGCCCTTTTCGGTCGCCGAATTGCTGGCCCGCGTGCGGGTGCAATTGCGCCGCGTCCGGCCCTCGACCGTTGGTGCGGTGCTGGAGGTGGGCGATCTGGTGCTGGACGCTGAAACCCACCGCGTGCATCGCGCCGGGGTGGCGGTGAAACTGGCCCCGACCGAATACCGCTTGCTCTCGGCCTTCATGGAGCGTGCAGGCCGGGTCTGGACGCGCGAGGCGCTTTTGGACCGGGTCTGGGGGCGGGACATCTATGTCGATGCCCGGACGGTGGATGTCCATGTCGGGCGGCTGCGCAAGGCCCTGACCGAGGCGGGCGGAGATGACCCCATCCGCACGGTGCGCGGGGCGGGGTATTCCTTGGGCTGAGGTGCGTGTGTCTGCGCGAAGAAGCGGGGGTTTCACACCCCGTCGTCCATCGGTTCTCGAACCGATGGCGAATCCGATGGACGACCCCCGTGGGATATTTGAGCAGAGAAGACGGGCGCAGGCGAAGGAAGGCGTTTACAGCCTGCCGATGCGTTCCGTCAGCAGGGCGAAGAAGCCTTCGGTGTCGACCGAGCCCATGAACAGGGCATTGGCTTTGCGGTCCGTGACACCCCACCAATCGGCGACGGTCATGCCGAGGGTAAGGTCGGACTGGGTTTCGATTTCCACATTGATGTGACGCCCTGCAAAAAGGTCGGGGCGCAGCAGATAGGCGATCACGCAGGGGTCATGCAGGGGTGCGCCCTCGCTGCCGTATTTCGCCATGTCGAAGCGTTCAAAGAAATCCGTCCATTCCGCGACCATGCGGCCCGGTTCGGTGCCAAGGGCGCGAAACGCCTCAACCCGCTTGCGGTTGGTCAGCGCCTTGTGGGTGACGTCGAGCGGCATGACGACCAGCGGCACGCCGGATTTGAACACGATCTCAGCGGCTTCGGGGTCGACATAGATGTTGAATTCAGCGGCGGGGGTGATGTTGCCCACCTCAAAATAGGCACCCCCCATCAGGACGATCTGCTGCACGCCGGCGATGATGTCGGGCGCACGCTGGAAGGCCACGGCGATATTGGTCAAGGGGCCGAGCGGGCAGAGCGTCACGCTGTGGGGTGCTTCGCGGCGCAGGGTGTCGATGATGAAATCGACGGCATGTTGATCTTGCAGCGGCATCACCGGATCGGCCATCTGTGGACCATCCAGACCAGTCTTGCCATGCACATGCTCTGCTGTCACCAGCTTGCGCTTGATCGGGGCATCGCAGCCCGCAAAGACCTTGGTCTGCGGCTTGCCCGCCAGTTCGCAGATGATGCGGGCATTCTTTTGCGTCAGGGGCAGCGGCACATTGCCTGCGACGGCGGTGATCCCCAGCACCTCAAGCTCAGGGCTGGCCAGCGCCAGAAGGATCGCCACGGCGTCATCCTGCCCCGGATCGGTATCGATGATGATCTTGCGCGGATGTGCCATGCCCAGTGTCCCCTGCCTGTTCCGCAGTCAGCAAAACCCAGTGGCGGCGCTTTGTCCAGACGGTCAGGTTTTGCGCGGGGTCAGGATTTGGTGGCGGCGGCGGTCAAGCGGCCAAGGATTTCGGCAAAAAGCCGCCCTGGCAGCACCGGCTTGGACAGGAAGCCATCCATCCCCGCGTCCAGGCAGAGCGCGCGATCCTCGGCAAAGGCATTGGCGGTCATCGCGATGATCGGAAGGTGGTCCATGCCGGGCAGGGCGCGGATGGCGCGGGTGGCATCGGTGCCATCTAATTCCGGCATCTGCATGTCCATCAGGATCAATGCCGGAGTGGTGGAGGCAGCCTTTTCAACCGCCTCACGCCCCGTCACGGCGGTGTCGACCGTCAGTTCGACCGACTCCAGCAGGGCGCGGGTGATTTCGGCGTTGATCGGCTCATCCTCGGCCAACAGGATGCGGCTGCCGGCCCAATCGCGACGCAGGATGGCGCGCAGGGCGGCGGGATCAGTGATCGACAAGTCGAGAGCACCGGGTTTGCTCCCCGCAGCCCCTTTGCGCAGTCGGGCGGTGAACCAGAAGGTGCTGCCCTGTCCTTCAACGCTGTCGGCCCCAGCGGTGCCGCCCATCAATTCGGCAAAGCGGCGGGTGATTTCCAGCCCGAGCCCGCTGCCGCCGTATGTGCGGGACACGCTGCTGTCGCCTTGTTCAAAGCTTTGGAACAGCCGCTCCAGCACGGCGGATTTGATGCCGATGCCGGTGTCTTGTACCTCAAAGCGGAACAAGACCGACTCTGCGTTGTCCTCAAGCACCCGGATGCGCAGGGTGATCGTGCCTTGACCGGTGAATTTCACCGCATTGCCGACGTAGTTCAAAAGCGCCTGTTGCAGGCGCACGTGATCGCCGGTCAGGGCATAGGGCACCTTCGGGACCTCGACCTGCAAGGCGAGGTCCTTGCTTTCGGCCCGGTCGCGGATCATGGCGACCACATTGTCCACGATGCAATCGAGACGCAGCGGGCTGTCATCCAGCGTGAACTTGCCGGTGTCGATCTTGGACAGGTCCAGAATGGAATCGATGGTGCCCAAAAGATGCCGACCCGCCGTGACGATGCGTTCGGTGCGTTGGCTTTGCACCGGATCGGTGGCGCTTTCCTGCAACAAGGACGCCAAGCCCACCACGGCATTCAACGGGGTCCGCAACTCATGGCTCATATTGGCCAGAAAGGCCCCCTTGGCGCGGTTGGCGGCCTGCGCTTCTTCGACGCGCTGCTGCAATTCGCGGTTCAGGCAGACGATGGTGGCGGCACGTTCGGCCACCAACTGTTCCAGATGGTCGCGGTAGCGGGTCAGTTCTTCCTGCGCGCGGTGGCGGTCGATGGCCAGCGCCGCAAGGTCCGAGGCGTGTTCGATCACCACGATGTCGCGTGCCGTGGGGCTACAGACCGCCTTGTGATATATTCCGAAGGTGCCGACGACGGTGCGGCGCGGTCCGAAGATCGGCTGCGACCAGCAGGATCGCAGTTCCGCCCGTTGTGTCAGTGCCGTGTAGTTCGTCCAATAGGGATGCGTGTCGATGTCTTCGACGACGACGCGCTTGCCCAAGGCGGCGGCGGTTCCGCAAGAGCCGTTGCCGACCGCGACAGCAGCCCCATCCACCGCAAGATTGAAAAAGGTGGGCAGATGCGGCCCGACGCCATAGGTCAGTCGCGCCCCATCCGGCGAAGTGAGCAGGATCGAGCAAATCGACCCGGGCAACACCTCTTCGGCATCCATAACGATCTTGTTCAGCACCGTATTGATAGGCGCGTCATGCAACATCAACTTGAGCGTTTCGCTGCGGTTGTATTCCAACTGCGCACGCAGTTCCGCGGCGACCGCAGGCCCGACATCCCTGTCAAAGGGATGTGTTGGTCTTGTCATCGCGGAATGCGGCATGCCAAATAACCTGATGGTTGTGGAACGATACCAGTCTACACGTGACAACTACGACAATACTATACGAAAGATTAAGGCTGCTCTTCGTGTCGATGACAAGTTATTTCACGAAGCGCGAAAAAAAAGGGAACCGAAGTTCCCTTTTTGCGTTGAATTTCGCCTCACTGTTTCCAGATTGAGATCAATTGTCGAAATCGATCTCTTCCATGATCTTCAGTGCCGCGGGACGGGCGGCGGCGACGGCGGACAAAGGCACCGAGTCGACGGTGAAATCGCCCCAAGATTGGACCAGTTCCGACCGCGCCACACCCGGCTTGACCGGGAATTCAAAGTTCTTTTCGGCATAGATCGCCTGCGCCTCATCCGAGGACAGCCATTCCATGAACGTCAGCGCCTCGGCCTTGTTCGGGGCGGATTTTGTCATTGCGACGCCCGAGACGTTCAAATGCGACCCGCCATCGGCGAACTTCGGGAAGATCACATTGATCGCCTCTGCCGCCGGGCGATCCTCGTCCGATGACAGCATCTGGCCGATGTAATAGGTGTTGCCGAGCGCGATGTCGCATTCGCCTGCCGCGATGGCCTTGACCTGATCCTTGTCACCGCCATCGGGCTTGCGGGCGAGGTTGGCCTTGATGCCTTCGGCCCATTGCTTGGCGTAAGCCTCATCATGGTGGACGATCATCGCGCCCAGAAGGGCGATGTTGTAATCATTGGTGCCAGAGCGGATGCAGATCCGCCCCTTCCATTTCGGATCGGCGAGGTCTTCGTAGGTTGTCACCTCACCCGGCTGGACGCGGTCCTTGCTGGCATAGACGATGCGGGCGCGGGCGGTCAGGCCGAACCAGCGGTCGCCTGCATCGCGCATGTCTGCGGGGATATTGGCCTTGAGCACCGCAGAGTCGACGGGTTGCACCACATCGGCATCGACGATCTGCGTCAGGCGGGCGATGTCCACGGTCAGCACAAGGTCGGCAGGCGAACGGGCACCTTCGGCTTGCAGGCGTTCGGCCATTCCGTTGGCGACATGGGCGATGTTGATCGTCACCCCGGTTTCGGCGGTATAGGCGTCGATCAGCGGCTGGATCAGTTCCGGCTGGCGCTGCGAGTAGATGTTGATCTCTTGCGCCAGCGCGGGCAGGGCGGCGGTTGAAAGGGCAAGCGCCGTCAGGGACAGACGAAGAAACATGACCGAGTCCTTTTGTCGGAAATTATGCCATCCATAAACCTGACTATTTTACTTGGGTCAAGCCATCCGTGACCGGGACGCTGTTCACGCCTGCGTCAATCGCCCCGTTTGGCGGCTTTTTCTTCGGCCTTGGCGCGGTTCCACAGGGCGTCCATCTCTGCCAAGTCACTGTCGGCGGGGTGCTTGCCGGACTCGGCCAGCCAATCTTCGATCCGGCTGAAACGGCGGGTGAATTTGGCATTGGCGGCGCGCAGGGCGGCTTCGGGGTCCACCTCAAGGTGACGGGCGAGGTTGGCCATGACGAAGAGCAGGTCGCCAAACTCTTCCTCAACCTCGGCCTTGGTCAGCGTTTCGCGGGCTTCGACCAGTTCGGCGGCCTCTTCGGTGATCTTGGCCACCACCTCATCGGTGGACGGCCAGTCGAACCCGACCCGTGCCGCGCGCTTTTGCAACTTCACCGCCCGCGTCAGGGCTGGCAGGCCTAACGCCACGCCGTCCAGCACCCGCGCCTGACGTCCACCGCGTTCCGCCGCCTTGATCTTTTCCCAATCGGCGGTTTGCTGGGCGGCAGTCTTGTCGCGGCTCTCATTGCCAAAGACATGCGGATGGCGGGCCAGCATCTTGTCAGAGATCGCGCGCACCACGTCCTGAAAACCGAACAACCCCTGATCGCGGGCCATTTGGGCGTGAAACACCACCTGCAAGAGCAGATCCCCCAACTCGCCCGGCAATTCGTCCCAAGCGGCGCGGGCGATGGCATCGGCCACCTCATGCGCCTCTTCTATGGTGTAGGGAACGATGCTGGCGAAATCCTGTTCAATGTCCCAAGGGCAGCCGGTCACCGGATCGCGCAGGCGGCGCATGATTTCCAAGAGCCGGTCAATCCCTGCGTCGCTGTCGCGGACCAGCCTGTCGCTTGCCGTCAGGTCAGTGTCGGGATGGGTCATTGCGGCCACCTGTCTTTTCCGATTTGATCAAAGACTTGAACGCCAGCCCAAATCCCGGAGTCGCCCATGCCTGTCCTGAACCGTATCGCTGCTTATGCAGAGGAAATGAAGGGCTGGCGTCGCCATCTGCACGCAAACCCGGAGCTGGGCTTTGACTGCCCGCAGACGGCGGCCTTTATCGCGGCGCGACTGCGCGAGTTTGGGGTGGACGAAATCCACGAAGGCATCGCCAAGACCGGGCTTGTCGCCATCATCAATGGCACGGGGCAGGGGCCGACCATCGGCCTGCGCGCCGATATGGACGCCCTGCCGATCCTTGAGGCGACGGGGGCAGAACATGCCTCGACCATCCCCGGCAAGATGCACGCCTGCGGCCATGACGGCCATGTCACCATGCTTTTGGGCGCTGCGAAATATCTGGCCGAGACGCGGCGCTTTGCGGGGCGGGTGGCGCTGATCTTCCAACCGGCGGAAGAAGACGGCGGCGGCGGGCAGGTCATGGTGCAGGAAGGCGTGATGGACCGGTTCGACATCACACAAGTCTACGGTATCCACAACGCGCCCAACGTCGAATTCGGCCATTTCCACACCACGCCGGGGGCGCTGATGGCCTCGGTCGATACGGCTTTTGTGACGGTGACGGGCAAGGGCGGGCATGGGGCCACGCCGCATGAATGTGTCGATCCGCTGATCGCCATTGTCGGCATGGTGCAGGCGATCCAGACCATCATCCCGCGCAACATCTATGCGCTGGAAGAGGCGGTGATTTCCGTGACGCAAATCCATGGCGGCACGGCATCGAACATCATCCCTGAAACCGCGATGTTCTGCGCCACCATCCGCAGTTTCTCCCCCGACGTCCGCGCGCTGCTGAAAAAGCGGTTTTTTGAGATCGTCGAAGGCCATGCAGCAGCTTACGGCGTGACGGCAGCGATTGATTACGACTGGGGCTATCCGCCGACCATCAACACCGCGCATGAGGCCGCCTTTGCATCCGACGTCGCGCGTGAGGTCGTGGGGGCCGAGGCGGTGAACGACCACGCCAACAAAGAAATGGGGTCCGAGGATTTTTCCTATATGCTCGAGGCGCGGCCGGGGGCGTATCTCTTCTTGGGCATCGGGCCGGGGGCGGGATTGCACCACCCGGCCTATGATTTCAACGACGAAGCCGCACCCGTGGGCGCGAGCTTTTTTGCCCGTGTTGTAGAGCGGGCCCAACCTGTGGGGTAACTTGTGATGCGTCTTGCCTTGGCGACTTTTGTCTTTCTGGCTTTGGGCGGTTCTGCCGCGATGGCTGCCGATTACATCGGATTTCAATCCCCGACCGGGAACATCCATTGCGTGATCTTTTCGGGATATGAGGCCGACAGCGACGGCGCACGCTGCGACATCGGGGAATTTACCCTCTCTTCCATTCCTGCCCCGACGGATTGTGAGTTTGATTGGGGCAACGCTTTCTGGATCGCCAGCAACGGACGGCGCGGGGGACTTGCCTGCATCAGTGACTCGGTCACCGATCCGGGCAATCCTGTGCTGGACTATGGCCAATCGGTCAGCGCGGGCGGCGTCACCTGTGTGTCCGCGCAGAACGGCATGACTTGCCAGAACGCGGCGGGGCACGGCTTTACGCTGTCGCGCGGGAAGCAACGGGTTTTTTGACCGCCCTATCGCCCTTTGGCGGTGCGGCTTGAAAGGGCGATGACATGGGAAACGGAGGACGCGCCATGCTTTGGGTGGTTGTGGTGCTGGGGGTCTTGATCCTTGGGGCGGGGGCTTATGTCCGGCTGGCCCCGTCCGATCCGGCGGTCTGGCATGTGGCGGTCGGGACTGAGGCTGCCGCCGATTGCACGGTGCAGCCCGCACCGGATTCGGCGCGTCTGGCCTGTGTCGTGGCGGAATCCCCGGCTGCCGTGCTGGCCCGGCTTGATACCGTGGCGCTGGCCACCCCCCGCACGGTGCGGCTGGCGGGCAACGCCGAGGCGGGGCGGATCACATGGATCACCCGCACCCGCCTGTGGGGCTTTCCCGATTACACCACCGCCGAGGCGCGGGTCGATGGCGCGGGAACCCGGCTTGAGGTTTACGCTCGCCAACGCATCGGCAGCAATGATTGGGGTGTGAATGCAGCGCGGCTGGCGGAGTGGAAGGCGGCGCTGGGGCTGTGAACCTGTGGCGCGGCGCTTCTGCCAACCGCCGGGAGGGTTTTGCACCCTCCCGGACCCTCCCGCAGGATATTTGAGCAGAGAAGACCGGGGCAAAGAGACGCATCGGCCCATCACAGCCGCGTCATGTCGGGGCATTTGCCTGCGACGCGGCGGCGCAGCCTATGGCGGGGGCAGGGCTTTGCGCCTAATGTCGGGCAAAGACGATGTGGGAGGTGCGGCGTGATCGTAGAACTGGGCCATTTCTGCCTGATCTTGGCGCTGGCGGTGGCGCTGGTGCAATCGACGCTGCCGCTTTACGGCGCACAGACGCGTAATCCGGGGCTGATGGACTTGGCCGCGCCCGCCGCCATTGCGCAGGTCTTGCTGATCGGGCTGTCCTTTGCCGCGCTGACCTGGGCCTTTGTGATGTCGGACTTCTCGCTGAAGCTGGTGGTCGAGAATTCGCACACGCTGAAGCCGATGCTTTACAAAGTGTCCGGCGTCTGGGGCAACCATGAGGGATCACTGCTTTTGTGGGTGCTGATCCTCGCGCTGTTCGGGGCATCGGCCGCGCTGTTCGGGGGCAATCTGCCGCCGCAGTTGAAGGCGCGGGTGCTGGCAGTGCAGGGGATGATCGGCGTGGCGTTCCTGCTGTTCATGCTGCTGACCTCGAACCCGTTCCTGCGGCTGGAAGTGCCGCCCTTGAACGGCAGTGACCTGAACCCCCTGCTGCAAGACCCCGGTTTGGCCTTTCACCCGCCTTTCCTGTATCTGGGCTATGTCGGCCTTTCGATGAGCTTTTCCTTCGCCATCGCCGCCCTGATCGAGGGGCGGGTTGATGCCGCTTGGGGCCGCTGGGTGCGCCCTTGGACCTTGGTGAGTTGGGTGTTCCTGACCATCGGCATCGCGCTGGGGTCTTGGTGGGCCTATTACGAGCTTGGCTGGGGCGGGTTCTGGTTCTGGGACCCGGTCGAGAATGCCTCTTTCATGCCGTGGCTGATTGCCGGTGCGCTGCTGCATTCCGCAATTGTCGTGGAAAAGCGTGAGAGCCTGAAGGCCTGGACGATCCTGCTGGCCATACTTGCCTTCGGGTTTTCGCTGGTGGGCACGTTCATCGTGCGGTCGGGCGTCATCACCTCGGTCCATGCCTTTGCCAATGATCCCGAACGCGGCATGTTCATCTTGCTGATCCTCGGCGTGTTCATGGGCGGCGCGCTGACCCTGTTCGCCGCCCGTGCCAGCGCGATGGAGGCGAAGGGCGTCTTTTCCATGGTCAGCCGCGAAAGCGCCTTGGTGGCCAATAACCTGCTGCTGGCGGTGGCGGCTTTCGTGATCTTTGTCGGCACGATCTGGCCCTTGGTGGCGGAACTGCTGCTTAACCGCAAGCTCAGCGTGGGGGAGCCGTTCTTCAACGCGGCCTTCTCGCCCTTCATGACGGCGCTGGCGGTGCTGTTGCCCATCGGGTCGATCCTGCCGTGGAAGCGGGCCAATCTTGCGCGCAGTCTGCGGCTGGTGGTGCCAGCGATGGTGCTGTCGGCGGCGCTGGGGGCCTTGGTCTTTGCCATGCAGACGGGACGCTCGGCCCTTGGGCCGGTGGGGGTAGCACTTGGGGTCTGGGTGGTGATCGGCGCGCTTTATGATCTGGCGCAGCGCACCGGGCGCGGCGGGATCGGGGATCGCTTGGGCCGCTTGGCCCGGCTGCCGCGCGCCGATTGGGGCAAGGCCACGGCACATACGGGCCTTGGCGTCACCATCTTTGCCGTCTGTGCGATGATGTCATGGAAGGTCGAAGACATCCGCGTCTTGCAGATCGGCGAGTCCTATACGCTCGGGTCCTATGAAGTCACTTTGCAAGAGGTGAACCGGGTGGAGGGGCCGAACTACCTGTCCACCATGGCCACGATGCGGGTCACGCGCGACGGGGCGGATGTGGCGATGCTCTATCCGGAAAAGCGGTTCTACCCCGTGGCGCAGATGCCCACGACCGAGGCGGCGATCGACTACGGGTTCCTGCGTGACATCTACCTTGTGATCGGTGATCCGCAGGACAATGGCGGCTGGGCGGTGCGCAGCTACATCGAGCCCTTTGCCAATTGGCTCTGGGCGGGCGCGATCATCATGACGCTTGGCGGTGTATTGTCCCTGACCGACCGGCGCTATCGCGTGGCCGCAGGGGCGCGCCGCGTGCCGCAAGGGGTGCCTGCGGAATGAGGAGGTTTGCCGCCCTTGTGCTGGCCTTCGGGTTGACGGCCCCTTTCGCTGCGCCTGTGTTTGCCGTGCAGCCCGATGAAATCCTGTCCGATGCCGCGCTTGAGGCGCGGGCGCGGGCCCTGTCGAAGGGGCTGCGCTGCCCGGTCTGCCAGAATGAGAACATCGACGATTCCGATGCGCCGATTGCCCGCGATCTGCGGGTTTTGCTGCGCGAGCGTTTGACGGCAGGGGACAGCGACGCCGCTGCGGTGGCCTATATCGTGGACCGCTACGGCGAATTCGTGCTGCTGAACCCACCGGCGCAGGGGTCGACGCTGTTCCTGTGGCTGGCCGGGCCGGGGATGCTGCTCGCCGGGGGCGCGGTGGCCTATGCCAGTTTGCGCGCCCGTGCGCGTGCGCCGGAGCCTGCGGCCCCCCTGACCGCTGCAGAACAGGCGCGGCTGGCGGAATTGACCAAGACCGACGCTTAGCGCGGTTTGACCCAACGTCGTGCTTTCGCTTTGCGCCGCCCGCCGTAATCTGGCGGCGCAGCGGAGGCGACATCATGACCTATCAGACCATCACCGTGAGTTTGGACGGGGGCATCGGCACCCTGACCCTGAACCGGCCCGAGGTGATGAACGCCCTGTCATCAGCCATGCGGGCCGAGATGCTGGCCGCGGTGCGTGACCTGTCCACCCGTGCGCGTGTTCTGGTGCTGACGGGGGCGGGCCGGGGCTTCTGCTCGGGTCAGGATTTGCAGGACGCGATGGCCTTGGGGCAGTTGGACCTTGGCCGGATACTGGCCGAGGAATATGAACCCCTGCTGAACGCCATCTATGATTGCCCGATCCCGACCATTGCCGCTGTCAACGGTGCGGCGGTTGGGGCCGGGGCGAACCTTGCGCTGGCGGCGGATGTGGTGATCGCCACGGAAAGCGCCAGCTTCGTGCAGGCCTTCACCCGGATCGGGCTGATCCCCGATGCCGGGGGCAGTTACTGGTTGCCACGCCAGATCGGCATGGCGCGGGCGATGGGGGCGGCGCTTTTTGCCGACAAGATCAGCGCGCGACAGGCGGCAGATTGGGGCATGATCTACGAATGCGTCGCAGATGACGCCTTTGCCGCCCATATCGCCGCGCGGGCAGGCGCTCTGGCCCAAGGTCCGACGACAGCCTATCGTTTGGTGAAACAGGCGCTGCGCGCGTCACCGGGGAATGATCTGCCAACCCAACTGGCACTTGAGGCGCAGCTGCAATCGCAGGCGGGCGCAACCGAGGATTTCCGCGAAGGGGTGACGGCCTTCCTGCAAAAACGCCCGGCGAGGTTCACCGGGCGTTGATCGTTCCGGTCAGGCGCCGCGCGACAGGGCGGCCACACCGGTGCGGGCCATTTCGCGCAGGCCCAAGGGGCGCATCAGATCACCGAAAGCGTCGATCTTTTCCGGGGTGCCGGTGATTTCGAACACGAAGCTTTCCAGCGTCGAGTCGACCACATTGGCGCGGAAAATCTCGGCCAGACGCAGCGCCTCAATCCGGCTCTCGCCCTTGCCTGCCACTTTGAACAGCGCCAGTTCGCGCTGCACGGCGGGGCCTTCGGCGGTCAGGTCATGCACATCATGCACCGGGACCATGCGCGCCAGCTGCGCCTTGATCTGTTCGATCACCGCAGGCGTGCCGCGCGTGACGATGGTGATGCGTGAGCGGTGCCCTTCGTGATCCACCTCAGCCACGGTCAGGCTGTCGATGTTGTAACCCCGGCCTGAAAACAGCCCGATGACCCGCGCCAAGACGCCGCTTTCATTGGCGACGAGAACCGCAAGCGTATGCGTCTCTTCCACCGGCGAATTCGGATCGCGCAGGTCATAGGCCGAATGGCTGCTGGAGCCTTTTTTGATATTGA
>CALRPK020000009.1:0-12577 GCA_943370015.1 Paracoccus haematequi | reverse complement strand
GGGATTGCAGGATTTCGGGTTGTCGATGCCTCGATCTGGCCGGATGTGCCTTCGGTGGCGACGGGCTTTCCGACCATGATGTTGGCCGAACGCATCGCACGCAGGATGATATGATAGCTGCCCGGCCAGAGTGATCGGGCCGGGCAGCTCCAAATTACAGGCAATGCCGCCACTCTTCGTTGGTAGAGTTGCCACGCGGTTAAGTTTCAAAACACACTACCGCTCATGTGTGTCTCGCCGCCATTCGGGATGTTACCGTGCAACGGCTGAAGTCACTCACTGTCGGACCGGAGTTTTGGCAAAGGAGGCGCGGATCGCTGGAGCAACCTCTTGCCCCAAAAGCGTGATCGACCTTTGCATCGCGGCAGTCTCCAGCATCGCTGAACTCATCTGGAACGTCAGCCGGTCGATACCGCCAAGCGCGCGATCGGCGGCGATGATCTTGTCGCGCACGGTTGCGGGGCTGCCGATCAGGAACGCCCCCTGCGGGCCGCACATCGCATCGAACTGCGGGCGTGAGACGCGGGACCAGCCGCGCTCGCGCCCGATTTCGGTAAACATATGCGCCCAACCGGGATAAAAGGCGTCACGGGCGGCGGTGTCGGTATCACCGACAAACCCCATCGCGTGAATCCCGACCCGCAGGGTTTCGGGCGCGCGCCCTGCCTGCTGCCCCGCTTTGCGGTAAAGATCGACCAGCGGGCGGAACCGGTCAAAGCTTCCCCCGATGATCGCCACCATCAACGGCAACCCCAGCGTGCCCGCCCGCACGAAAGACTGCGGCGTGCCTCCCACGCCCAACCAGATCGGCAACTTGGCCTGATGCGGGCGGGGATAGACCCCCTGACCGGTCAGCGCCGGACGAAAACGGCCTTTCCAGGTGATTTCGGTCGTCTCACGTAGCTGCAACAGCAGGTCGAGCTTTTCAGCAAAGAGCGCGTCGTAATCGTCAAAGGCGAAACCGAACAGGGGATAGGCTTCGCCGAACGAGCCGCGACCGGCCACGATTTCGGCCCGGCCTTTCGAGATCAGGTCGATGGTCGCGAATTCCTGAAAGGTCCGCACTGGATCGGTGGCACTTAGCACCGTGACGGCACTGGCAAGACGGATGGTTTTCGTGCGCGCCGCAGCGGCGGCCAAAAGGACGGTGGGGGCAGAGTCGAGGAACTCTTTGCGGTGATGCTCACCGATGCCAAAGACATCGAGACCGACATGGTCGGCAAGCTCCACCTCGTCCAGAAGCGCGGCGATGCGGTCTGCGGGCGGCACCAAGGCTCCCGTTGCGGGGTTTGGGATGGTGGCTGCGAAACTGTCGATGCCGATTTCCATGATGTCTCCAAGATTGATTTGGCGGCCTGTCTTGCCACCGACGGATTATGTCAGTCCTGACACGCGCCGATGAACAGGTGAAGCCGGTATAAGTCGATGGCATCCATCGGCGTGATGGATGGATGCCGTCGTGCGGGCCTTGTTGTGACGCCGCGATGATCCTGACGGCCCGCCCCATCAGGCGAAGCGGAATTCCTTGCCTGCGACAGGGCTAGCAAAGATCGTCTCGCCATGCGCCACAGGAAAATCCTCGGTGGTTCGCGCCAGCAGTTCGCCCATGCCTTCGACCTTCAGATAAACGATCGTGTCGGCCCCCAGATGTTCGACATGCCGCGCCGTGCCCTGCCACTTGCCGCTGGTTCTGGACAGGGTGACGTGTTCCGGGCGGATACCATAGGTCGCGCAGCCCTCGGCCCTGGCTGTTAGACCTTCGTAAAGGTTCATCTTCGGACTGCCGATGAAACCGGCGACAAAGGGGGTCGCGGGTTGGTTGTAAAGCTCCATCGGGCTGCCAACCTGTTCGATCCGGCCTGCGTTCAGCACCACGATCTTGTCGGCCATCGTCATCGCCTCGACCTGATCATGGGTGACATAGATCATCGTGGCCCCAAGGCGACGGTGCAGATCGGTGAGTTCGATCCGCATCTGCGCGCGCAATGCGGCGTCAAGGTTGGACAACGGTTCGTCCAGCAGAAACACCTTCGGGTCGCGCACCATCGCGCGCCCGATGGCCACCCGCTGACGCTGGCCACCCGACAGCGCCTTGGGCTTGCGGTCCAACAGCGGCCCCAGTTGCAGGATCGCGGCGGCGGCCTCGACGCGGGTCATGATCTCTGCCTTGGGCAGCTTGGCCAGACTGAGGCCAAAGCCGATGTTGTCGCGCACGGACAGATGCGGATAAAGCGCGTAGGATTGGAACACCATTGCGATGCCGCGTTCCGACGGTTCCGCGCCCGACACATCCTTGCCGTCAATGATGATCGCGCCCGCAGTGGCGTTTTCCAGCCCCGCGATGATCCGCAGCAGGGTGGATTTGCCGCAGCCCGATGGGCCGACGAAAACACAGAACTCACCCGGCTTGATGTCAAGGTCCACCCCCTTGATCACGTCCACAAGACCAAAGCTTTTCGTCAGCGATTTCAACGCAACATCGGTCATGGCTTATCCTTTCACGGCACCGGCGGTCATGCCGGCCACGATTTGGCGGTTGAAGAAGACAAAAACGATCAGCGGCGGAATCGTGACCAGTAGGATGTTCATGAACAAGAGGTTGAACTGGCTTTGGAACTGGCTCTGGAAATTGAACAGCGTCAGCTGGACGGTGACGTTCTCCTTGCCCGGCAGGTAGTAAAGCGGGTTGGTGAAGTCGTTGAAGATGAAAATGGATTGCACCACGATCAGCGTCACGGTCACGGGCCTGAGCAACGGCAGGATGACGCGCAGAAAGATTTGCAGCGGCTTTGCCCCGTCGATGATCGCCGCCTCGTCCAGATCGCGCGGAATGGTGGCGATGAAACTGCGAAACAGCAGGATCGCGAAGGATAGCCCATATGCCACCTGGATCAGGATCATGCCTGAGATGGTCTTGAACAGGCCCAGCCCTTGCAGCACCCAGATCGTCGGCACGATGGCGGGCGGCACCATCAGCCCGACCAGCACACCGGAATAGATCAGCTTGTTCCAGCCCGAGGGGCGGCGTTGGAGGATATATCCGACCATGGCACCGAACAGGACCAGCAAGGTTACCGCGCCGACAGTGATGATGATGGAATTGAAATAGGCCAGGAGCAGCATGTAGTCGCGAAAGACGACAACCTCGGACAGGTTGGACCAAAGCTGCCACTCGCTGGGCCATGTGAATAGGAACAGTGCCGCTTCGCGTTTGGTCTTGGCTGCCATGAAGAGGATGAAGACAAACGGAAGGATGAACACCACCGACGCAACCAGCGTTGCCGCGATGCCGACGTTGCGCTCACGTGGTGTCAGGCCGTGCCGGATCATTGCTCCACCTCGCGTTTGTTGAACCACCATGTCAGCGGCAGGATGATCAGGGCGATGAGCAGGAACAGGATCACGTTCCCGGCTGTGGCCAGCCCGTAAAACCCGGCCTGATATTGTTTGTAGATCACGCTTGCCAGCACATCCGACGAAAAGCCTGGACCGCCCTTTGTCGTCGCCCAGATGATGTCAAAGGATCGCAGCCCGCCGATCAGCGACAGGGTGATGACCGTGACGGTCGCAGGTCGGACCAGCGGCACCGTCACGCGCCAGAATTGCTGCACGCGGGTGGCGCCATCAATGCGCGCGGCCTCATAGTAGTCGGGCGAGATGGCGGCAAGGCCCGCGATGTAGATCAGCGTTGCAAGACCGACACCCTTCCACACGTCGATCAGGGCGACGGAGTATAGCGCCAATCCGGGATCGGACAGCCAGAACGGCCCGTCTATCCCCAGTTGCGCGAGGGCGAGGTTGATGACCCCCTTCGTCGGGTGCATCAGCGCCTGAAAGGTGATCCCGATCCCGATGGTCGAGACGAGGACCGGAAAGAACACCACCGACCGCAGAAATCCCTGCCACAAGATGCCCGAGGTCAAAAGCACCGCAAGCAGCAGACCCAGCACCGATTTGGCGGCAGAGGTCAGGACGGCATAGATCAACGTATTGACCAGACCTTGAACCAGAAACGGTTCCTTGAAGAACTGACGGTAATTGTCCAACCCGATGAATTCTGCCGTGAACAGGTCCCAGCGGGTCATCGAAAACCAGAAGCTGGCAAAGGTCGGAACCAGAAACAGGGTGGTAAAGACCACTGCTGCGGGCAGAACGAACCAATAGGGATAGGGGGAAGTTCGCGTGTTCATGAAATGGCCCACCAGAAGGGGCCCCACCCGATGCGTAAAACCAGCGACCGGATGGGGCGTTGCATCACCGGTGGGAGGTCACCAGTTCGGCAATCCCAGTTGCTTGGCCTGCTTTTCGACGTCCTGATCATACAGCGCCGCCGCGTCTGCAGCAGGGCGGATGCCAGAACCAACCTCGACGGTGATCTGCTCCAGCGCCGGGCCTTTCACGGGCGAAAGGTATTCCAGCGCGGGGGCGGTGCCGCCCTCTTTCTGGAAATAGGGCAGCATCTCGGCCACGGCGGGCGGCACATCGGCGGGCAATTCACAGCCCTTGATCAGATAGGGGCCGGTTGCGCCATTCGCGCCGATCATCAGGTTGCACCCCTCGACCGAGGCGACGAAGGACAGGAAATCCTTGGCCACATCCTGATTTTCCGAAGCGGCAGGGACATATAGACCGGCGGGCATCCAGACCGTCAGACCGTTCTTGGCCGCGTCGTCGCCGGGCTGGGCAAAAAAGCCCACGTCGTTCAGGTTTTCTGGGTAGTTCTGCTTTACGTTGCCAAGCGCGAAGGTCAGCATCGGATAATGCGCGGCCTCGCCCGTGGCGACCATGCGCACGCCCTCGTCGAATTTCGCGACGCCGAAGTCGGGGTTCAGGTAACCCGCCTTGAACACATCCTCCAGCCGCTGGAAACTGGTGACGGCGGCCGGGGTGGTGGCGAATTTGGCCTTATTGGCGGTGTAGTCGGCAGCAAAGGTCGGAACCGCGGACTGAAGGTTGTAGAAGTCTGAAAGGAAGAACAACTGGCTGGACCAAGTGTCGCCATAGGTCTGGGCCACGGCGACCTTGCCCGCCGCCTTGATCTTTTCGTTGTTGGCCATGAATTCGGCCCAAGTGGTGGGCACGGAAAGGCCAAGTTCGGCGTAGATTTTTTTGTTGTAATAGATTCCGCCGCCCATGGCCGGACCAAAGGGAATGCCACGGATGGTGCCGTCTTCTGCCGTGACCACCGACTTGAAGCTGTCGATGACATTGGCCTGCGCGGCAAGGTCGGTCAGGTCGGCAAGGTTCTGGGCGGGCTTGAGTGCCTGAAACAACGAGCCGGAGTTATACTGGATGATGTCGCCCGCTTCGCCGGTCGCCAGACGGGTCTTGACAAGATTGTCGCCTTCGCTGCCACCGGGGCGGTTCTCGATGGAAAAGGTCACGTCCGGATTGGCAGCCGTATAGGCGGCGGTCAGGGCTTCCATCGCGGCGATGGTTTCGGCGTTGCCGTCCAGCAGCACCGACAAGGTGGTTTCAGCCTGTGCAAAACCGGCTGTAAGGGCAAAGGCGGCGAGAAATGCCGCGCTGGGATAAAGTCTCATGGTCTCTCCTCCTGATGTTGACCGTCTTTGATGTTGCGCCGGTTGGCCCGGCGGATTGGGGCTTTCCGCGTTATATGGAAAAGCTGATCTCATGCGTGCCGGATGGCAGGTGCTGGCCCATCTCTGCGGGTTGGCCGTTGACCGTCAGCGGCCCTTTTGCTGCCTTAGGTGACAGGATGGCCGAACTGCCGGGGGGCAAGGACAGCTGATAGGTCACGCGGTCGCCCGCCAGCGTCCATCCGGCCTCGATCCGTCCGTGGCGGCAGTCGTGCCACATCGCCACGGGGGACAGGGCGGGCAGGATCAGCGGATCGACGGTGAGGACATCGAAGCCCGGTGCAGCCACCGTCGGGGCCACGCCCGCCACGCTTTCAAACAGCCACTGGCACACCGCGCCATAAGCATAGTGATTGTAGCTGTTCATCTCGGGCGTGAAGATCGTGCCATCCTCGCCGATGGCATCCCAGCGTTCCCAGATCGAGGTTGCGCCGCGATCCACCTGAAACAGCCAGCCGGGCACCTTGCGGTTCAGGAAGATCTTCTCTGCAAGGTCGGCCATGCCATGCAGGGACAGCGCAGGCAAAAGGGCAGGCGTGCCGATGAAGCCGGTGCCAATCAGCCCATCCGCCTCTTCGACGATGCGACGGAAGTGGGCCTTTCCAGCCTCGTAATGTTCGGTGGGCACGAGGCCGTAAAGAAAGGCCAGACTCCACGAGGTTTGATCATTATGTGCTATGCGCCCAGTTTTCGAGAAATACTCATCCTGAAACGCCGTCCGGATCGCGTCCGCGCGGGACATCAGCGCTTGCGCCTCATCCCCACGGCCCAAGGCACGGGCCGTCTTGGCGGCAATGTCCGTCGAGATGAAGTGATAGATCGTCGCGGCGCAATCATCGGCGATGGTCGGGCGCGGTTTGACGGTCGATCCTGTCGGTTGCAGCCAGTCACCAAAACTGAACCCGCGCGCGCCCCAGACGGCGCTTGGTCGGATCACCGGCCCGTCGCTGATGCTCCACAGATAATCCAGCCACCGTTGCATGGCGGGGAAATTTTCCTCCAGCACGGTCTTGTCGCCATAGTGCAGGTAATGTTGCCAGGGGATGACGGTGATGGCATCGCCCCATCCCGTCGATCCGGCCCAAATCCCGTCGATCTTGTCCTGATGCAGGCGCGTCGGATCGGGCGAGAAATGCGCAATCGCCCCATCCGCACGCTGATCGTGGCGCAGATCGCGCAGGTATTTGCGCAAGAAACGGTCCACCGTGCCCAGCCATGCCGCCGTTCCGGCAAAGACCTGTGCATCGCCGCTCCAGCCCAGACGCTCATCCCGCTGGGGGCAGTCGGTCGGAATTTCAACGAAATTCGCGCGCATGGACCACAGGGTATTTTGCACGAGGCGATTGACGGCGGAGTGTCCGGTGGTGATGTCGCCAGTGGCGTTAGGGATGGAGCTGATCGGAACCGACACCACATCGGCTACCACTGCGCCGCCCGTTGCCGTGATGCGGGCATAGCGAAAACCCATGAAGGTGAAATGCGGTGACCAGCTTTGGCTGCCGCCCTTCAGGGTCAGATGCGCCTCTGCGCGGGCGCTGCGGAAGTTGCGGTTGTCAAAGACCCCGTCCAGTCCAAGAACCTCGGCGTGTTCGATGCGGATGGTGGATCCCGCCGGACCCGATGCCGCAACACGCAGATAGCCTGCCACGTTCTGCCCGAAATCCAAAACCTGCCGCCCTTCGGCATCGTGCCATGACTTGACAGGGACCAGCGGCGGCAGTTCGGTGACGGGGTCAACTTCATGCGGCACAAGGCGCGCGGTGTCGAAAGCAATCACCTCAACCCCGTCATCGGCGGAGGCATCCTCCAGCCGGGCGTCGTAATCCTCGCCGTAGTAGATACCGGCGCGGGTGATCGGCAGCAGTCCGCTTTTCCATGTCGAGTCGGTCTTCACAAAGATACGGCCCGCCTGCGCGATTTCCGCAATCGCGGCGATACGGTCGCCCCAGCAGTTTTCGATCTGCATCGGCGGCCACAGGATCGCCGACCGGAACCAGCCATCCGACAACCAGATATCAATCCGGTTCTCGCCCGCCCGCACCAGTGCGGTGATGTCGTAGGTCTGATAGGCGATCCGGTCATCATAGCAGGTCAAACCGGGCGTCAGCACATCGCTGCCCACACGCTGTCCGTTCACAAAGGCGCGGTAAAGCCCCTGGGCAGAGATGCGCAGACTCACCGCCTCATCACCGGCCAAGGCCGCGAAGGTCTGCGTGACAAAGCTGGCGCGACTGCCACAGCCCGCGTCACAAAGCGGGGCGATCATCGCCCCGGACCAAGGCGAAAAAGTTGGGACCAATGCCCTGCGCGATAGGGTTTCTACCTTGCCCATCAGCCCCTCCCAGTGCTGCGGGGTTTGGTGAACCCCGAATCTGAAACGTTTCGTGAAACGTTTCATGAAACGTATTCGATTGCCCTCACGGGTCAAGTTCTTTCTTAATGCGCCAGCCATGGCGACCAGAACATGCGTCCGAAACAGGGAAGACCATCGTGGGCAAGGCAGGAAAAGTAACGATCCGGACTGTGGCCGAAGACGCGGGCGTATCGGTAACCGCGGTGTCGAACGTGCTGCGCGATGCCTACGGCGTCAGTGATGCCATGCGTGAGAAAGTCCTGCTTTCCATCGCAAGACTTGGCTATCGACCCAGCACAGCCGCCCGCGCGATGCGGGGGCGGACCTATACGGTCGGGGTGCTCGCCCTTGATATCGCAAACCCCTTCATCAGCGAACTGGTCGGCGGCATCCAAGAAGCGATCGAGGCCGCCAGTTTCAAGCTGATGATCGGCGTGGGTCGGGGGCAAAGCCGGTTGGAGGGCGATCTCATCGAGACTATGATCGACACCCGGATGGACGGCTTGGTCCTTGTCGCGCCACATCTTGAACCGAAGACGCTGGACCGGTTTTCGCGACAGATTCCGTTGATTCTGATCGGTCACCATGAACCGCAGGCGACCACGTTTGACACTGCCAATTGTGACGACGAGGATGGGGCGCGCATGGCGGTGCGGGCCCTTTATCGAGCCGGACATCGCGACATCCGCATGATCTCGCTGCCCCACCGCGATCTAAGCGATTCCGACGTATCCATCCGTCGCGAGGCTGGCTATCGGGCGGAAATGACGGCGCTTGGCTTGGTGGACAGGGTTTCGGTTACGTTCGACGACATCGGCGAAGCCGTGTCCCAAACTAACGGTGAAACTATCGCCCAAAGGATGCAGGCCCTGCTGCGCGCTGTCCCTAAACCGGTCGCCTTTTTCTGCTGGAGCGACCTTCACGCTATAACCCTGATCGACGAGGCCCGCGCCATCGGATTGGACGTTCCGGGACAAGTCGCGGTCATTGGCTTTGATAACGCGCCCTCCGCTGGCCTGCGCAGCGTGGCCTTATCGTCGATTGACCAGAACGGGCGCACCCTTGGTGCCAAGGCAGGGCAGCTTTTGCTGGAGCGGATCAACGGCCGAACCGAAGCACGCCATGTGCTGATCCCCCCCATTTTGGTGATCCGTCCAAGCATTTGAAGATTCGCCCCTGTCGGGTGTCCGGGGACCGGCCCAGTTGACGCCTGGCGAAGGCCCAATAATTCGTCACCCGTAATATCTCCGTCCGCCTTATCTGATGCTTGATACTGTCTGTCGTTGACTTTCCTGCACCGCTTGGCGTCTGACTGCGCCGTATGGCGGCAATGCCGTCTGACCGAAGTGTTCCACGTTGAAGATGGCGATTGTGCAAGTGAGCGATACAGGCAAGTCACCCGTTCCCGCCGAGTTGACCGTTTGGCTCAGGTCCGTTGATGGAACGGTCTACGGCATAATCAGCAGCCCAAGTGACTATGTATTGCATCCCGTGTTCCTCAAGTTCGTCATTGCCGCATGCATGCTCTATGGCCTGCTTGATCAGGACAAGGAACTGTCCCGACTGACCGGATGGCTGATCTGGGGTCAAGTGATCGTGGTGATCCTGCTATGGCTGATCATCAGTGGCGTCATGATGCGTCAGTTGGTCCGGCGCGGCCTGATACGGCACATCTGGACGCCTGTTATCCTTTTGCCATTGCTCTTGCTGCTCGAAGCGAATGTGCAAACCACGTATTATTTCACCGGCCTTCCGCCGAAGCCTTTGGGTGTCACCCTTTCGGATTTGGCACGCATCATGGCAGTGATACTTTTGTTCGACTTCTTGCATGGCCAATATGTCGTGACGCGGCATCCGCACGCGCGGCTTCAGGGCAAGTCATTCGCTGCGGTGGATGACCGACCCACCGCATCACCCACGCTTCCAACGTCAAGCGAATGGACTGGGAAAATGGGTCATGCTGCGGCGCATGACAAAGGCGGCTTGGGCACTGTTTCCGCTTCGCCCAAGCTGTTTTCGTCTGACGGCATTCAGGGGTTTGTGCCGTCAAGGCCCGTATCCATACGGGTTGGAACGGAAGCCTTCGGCCTGTCGGATATTTTGATGATCCGGATCGAAGACCATTACCTCAGGATCACCACCCGGTCGGGCAATTCGCTGCAACGGGCGAAACTGGCGGCGATCGAGGAACTTCATCAGGGCGATCTGGGCATCCAGATCAACAGGTCCGTGTGGGTTGCGTTCTTGGCAATCCAAGAGGTGAAGTCTATCAGGAACGGCCAGCTACGTTTGGTTCTGGTCAACGGCGAAGAAGAGCTTGTGGCCAAGCCGCGGGTCTATGCTTTCCGGCAGTCTTACCGGCTGTCACTCGGGGAAAGTATGCCAGTCACCGCCTGAAGCGCACCTAACCGGTCTTTCGCAGGGTCGCACTGGCACAGGGTTCTACCAATGTCCGGCCATTGACCTGAGTCCGCTCGACCATGCGGGCGACCTTGGCCCCCCGGTGGAAAGGGCGGGCAGGCGCAAAGCAATCCGCCACTGGAAGCAACGCTAGCTGCGGGAACAGCGAAAAGACTTCCGACCGCGACTCTGACGGAAGTCCCTTCAACGCCTCGGACCCCGGATAGAGCGACTCAGCCCATGCATCATCGGCTCGGACGACGTGATGCGCGTCGAACAGAAAGTGCCAGTAATCTGCCTCGGACGCCTCTGTATTTCGCCGGATGCCAAAGGCACCGACCAGGTCTTTTGCCGGGACAAGGATTGCCGGGGCATCAAACATGCGTGCAACGATGCGGTTTTCAATCAGAATGCGGTGTTGTGCTGAAACGACAAGATCACGTGCAGGCAGGCCCGGCCCCAAGGCACCAACCGGAATGATCACGGGTGTCAGTGCGGGGTTTGCGGCAAGGTGGTCTTGGTCCAGTCGGCGGTTTCCGATCCAGCGGATCGGCTTTGCGCCTGTGTCGGTTGTGACAAGGTCGCCTTTCGAAAGACGTTCGATGGGCTGTTTGCCACTGGGCGTGTCGATCAACGTGCCACGGGTAAAGCAGACGATCCCCTCAACCTGTGAAAAGCTGACAAGACTTCCGTCCTGCATGCCCACAGTGCCGTCGAAGCCGTTGATCTTGTCGCCCGTCCGCACCAGTGTTCCGGGTTGGAACGTCCCGCCAAGGTAAAGCAGGTCGCGCCCGTCACCGCCTGAGATGGTGAGCGTGGCGCTGCCGGGTTCCGCAAGGTCGGACAGGGTAAAGATGTCATTGCCCGTCCCGCCCGAGGCGGAGTCGCCCTGCGTCAGGAAGAAGCTGTCAACGCCGTCGCCACCGTCCATCGTGTCGGCACCCAACCCGCCCGACAACTGGTCATCGCCCACGCCACCTGACAGGCTGTCATCGCCGCTGCCGCCCGTCAGCGTGTCATTGCCGCCCCCGCCAAGGATCGTGTCAGCATCCGCGCCGCCATCCATCACGTCCGCGCTTCCCGCAGAAGTGTCAATGGCGGGCCCGGTCAAACCGCCAGGTCCGGCGATCGGACCGGATGAGTAAACGCCGGTGCCACTGCCGTCGCTGCTTCCGACCCAGCTTACGACAAAGCTATTGTTGGTCGCGTTGTAGACGACATTTAGCTGGTTCCAGTCAAACGCGTCATCGCCGGACATGGCGGCGTCGCCTGTCGTGCCCGTGATCGCCACCTGCCCGGTCAAGGGCGTGCCATCGCTGGTAAAGATGCGATAGTTTAACCCTGTCACGCCGCCCGAAAACTGGTTGCCCTCAGCGTAGACCGCAACGAAGGCACCACTGTCACCCAACGCAGCCAGCGTCGGCGGCCCCGGCCACGGATGTGTCGCCCCCACCACGATCTGCTGCGGCGGGACCACGACATTGCCCGTCACAGGATCGAGGACGACGAACTCCGGATAGTTCGTTCCGCCGGTTACATAGGTTTCGACATAGCCAACCGCGACACGCCCCCCGCTCAACTGGACAATGCTGATCTGGTCGGTGTCAAAGCTGTCGGACCCGTCAAGGATCGCGCCCAGCGGAATGTCCCCCGTGGCAGGTGTGCCGTTGGCGTTGAAGACCCGCGCCTTCAGAGTCATCGTCGGCGCGTCATCGTTAAGGCCGTCGTTGGACCAGACGGACACCCAGCCGCCGTCCTTCAGCGCGACGATCACGGCAGGAGATTCAAAGCCCACGCCGTTGATCTGCTGGATTTCGGTCGTGGGCTGGATCACAGCGCCGTTCTGGGACAGCACCGTATAGACGGGGGAATCATTCCCGATTGCACTGTTGGACCGCAGCCAAGTTACAGCCACATTGCCACCCGAAAGCTGTGTGACTGCCAGATTGGGCACGTCATAACCGTTGGTCCCGTCGACGGGCACGTTGCCAATGCGAAATTCGTCCGACAGCCATGAGCCTGATGACGGACTGTAAATCCGTCCTTGAAGGGTCATGGAGGCATCGTCATTCCCACCATTCTTTGACCAGACGAACAGGACGTTTCCGTTGTGCAGAACCGTCGTAACCGGCGGACTTTCATAGGTCGTCGTATCGTTCGTCTGGATGACGGTTGCCGGAAGTGCCACAGACAGCCCAGTCTCGGTCGGGGTCAGGATGGCAAA